>JALUUA010000001.1 GCA_027021605.1 Candidatus Bipolaricaulota bacterium
CGGTCTGCGTCGTGGACCCGGCCGCGGACGCCGTGGAATTCGTAGAGCTTTGAGGCTCATTCCGCGAGGTCGACGACTTCACCCCGGGTCATTGCTAAGAGCTGGGCGGGCGCGGTGCGGAAGACGGCGTAGGGCGTTCCCGCCGCGGCCCAGATCTCGTCGTACTGCAACAGATCCCGGTCGATGAGCGTCCTGAGCGGCCGGGCGTGGCCGAGGGGCGGGACCCCGCCGATGGCGAAGCCCGTGGCCTCCCGCACCTCCTCGGGAGAAGCCTTGCGGACGGGTCGGCCTAACAATTCTGCGAGCTTCTCCAGGCTCACCCGGTTCGCGCCGGAGGCGCACACCAACACGGGCTCCTCCCCGGCCACGAACACCAGGGATTTCACGATCTGCCCCACGGAGACGCCGACGGCCTCGGCTGCCTCCCGGGCCGTGCGGGTGCTCTGGGAGAGCTCTTGGATGGTAACTTCAAAGCCCCGCTCGCGCAGCGCCGCCTCCACCCGCCGCGCTGCCCGCGAGAGATTTTTCATTCGGAACCTCCGTGTGCTATGCTACTCCTCCGGGGAGGATGGATCAATGCCCTTGGAGGACCGGGATCGCCCGATGAGCCCCAACCGCCTCATCCGCGAGAAGAGCCCCTATCTGCTGCAGCACGCCCACAACCCCGTGGACTGGTGGCCCTGGTGCGAGGAGGCATTCCGCAAAGCCCGGGACGAGGACAAGCCCGTCTTCCTCTCCATCGGGTACGCGAGCTGCCACTGGTGCCACGTCATGGAGCGCGAGTCGTTCGCCGACCCCGAGGTCGCCCGGCTGCTCAACGAGACGTTCGTCTGCGTCAAAGTTGATCGGGAGGAGCGCCCCGACGTCGACGCCGTCTACATGGCCGTCTGCCAGATGATGACGGGGCAGGGGGGCTGGCCCCTTACGATCTTGCTCACCCCCGACAAGCGCCCCTTCTTCGCCGCCACGTACCTCCCCAAGGAGAGCCGCTTCGGACGGCTCGGCCTCAAGGAACTCGTGGAGAGGGTGCGCGATCTCTGGGAAAACCACCGCGAGGAGCTGCTGGGCTCCGCGGAGAGAACCGTACAGGTGCTGAGGCGGCTGGCCGACCCCGCCTCCCCCACCGGGAGCCCGCCGGGAGAGGCGCTCCTCCACAAGGCGTACGAGCAGCTGTGTGCGCAATTCGACGAACAACACGGGGGCTTCGGCTCCGCGCCCAAGTTCCCCCTGCCCTCGCATCTGTTGTTCCTGCTGCGCTATGCGGATCGCTTCGGAAGCCGTGAAGCCCGGACGATGGTGGAGAAGACCCTCGCGGCGATGCGCCGGGGCGGGATCTACGACCAGCTGGGGGGCGGCTTCCATCGCTACTCCACGAACCCCGAGTGGAGGCTCCCCCACTTCGAGAAGATGCTCTACGACCAGGCGCTCTTGGCGCTGGCGTATCTGGAAGCCTACCAAGCCACGGGCCGCGGGGAGTACGCTCGGACGGCCCGCGAGGTCTTCGAGTACGTCTTGAGGGAGCTGACCTCCCCGGAGGGGGGCTTCTACAGCTCCGAGGACGCCGACAGCGAGGACGAGGAGGGGCGGTTCTACACCTGGACCTACCAAGAGCTGGAGGAAGCGCTCCCGCCGGAGGACGTCGAACTGGCTGCGGAGGTCTTCGGGATCGAGCGGGAGGGCAACTTCGCCGAGGAGGCGACGGGAAGGCGCACGGGGGCCAACGTGCTCCATCTCCCGCGCCCCCTCCCGGAGCTCGCTCGGGGGCTCGGCCTGTCCGAGTCGCAGCTGGAGAAGCGAGTCGAGCGGGTTCGGGAGGCGCTGCTGCGCGCCCGGGAGCGGCGGGTCCGGCCCGCGAAGGACGACAAGGTCCTCACGGACTGGAACGGGCTCATGATCGCCGCGCTCGCCCGCGGGGCCTGGGTGCTGGGGGACCCAGCGTACGCCGAGGCCGCGGAGCGGGCCGCTTCGTTTCTTTTAGAAAACGTTCGGGACCCCCAAGGGGGGCTTTTGCATCGCTACCGGGACGGCGAGGCCGCGGTGCCGGGATTCCTCGACGACTACGCGTTTCTCGTGTGGGGGCTGCTGGAGCTCTACCCAGCGACGTTCCGGGCGGAGCACCTGCGCAGGGTCCTGGCGCTGACGGAGGCGATGCTCGAGCGCTTCTGGGACGAGGAGAACGGGGGGTTGTACTTCACGGCCGCGGGGGCGGAGACGCCCCTGGTGCGGCGCAAGGAGTTTTACGACGGGGCCACGCCCTCGGGGAACGCCGTGGCCCTCCACAACCTGTTGCGACTGGGGCACCTTACGGGCCGCACGGACCTCCTGGAGAGGGCCGATCGCCTCGCCCGGGCACTGGCCCCCTTGGCGGATGCCTCCCCAACGGCGCACACCCACGCGCTCGTCGGGCTCGACTTCGCGCTGGGGCCCGCCGCCGAGATCGTGATCGTGGGGGAGCCCGATCGGGAGGACACCCAAGCGCTGCTGCAGGAGGTCCGCGGGCGCTTTCTGCCCCGCTGCGTCGTTCTCCTGCGCTCCTCCTCTGGGGCAGAAGAGCTCGCCGAGATCGCGCCGCTTGTGAATGTGAAAGAGCTGCGGGCCGTCGAGGGCGAGGGGAGGGGGAGGGCGACGGCCTACGTTTGTCGGGAACAGAGCTGCTCCGCTCCCGTGACGAGCGCGGGGGAGTTGGGGCGCTTGCTAGAGCGCTAGCTCCCCCCCTTGGAGGAGGGGTCTTTCTGCGGGGGGGTAGGCGAGGGCGAGGGGGGAGGCGGAGGCTGCGGGGCCTTGGGGAGCGCGGCCACGTTCGCGTCGTGGCGGTTGTTCTCCAGGCGGTTCTCCGCGAAGCCATTCCCGCTGGACGCCTGCAGGAAGATCCCGAACTGGCTCCCTCGGATCCAGTTTCTCACGACCGTGTGGCCTCCGCCTCGTTCTATATAGATGCCCACCCAATTCCCCTCAAGGCGGTTGCTTTCGATGCGCGCCTTGCGGCTCTCCTTGAGATAGACCCCCGCCTCCCGGCTCTCGCGGATTTGATTCTCCGAGAGGACGTTCCCCTCCGAACGGACCAACAGAACCCCGTAGCGGCCCGCCCCCACGACGGCGCTGCGGGCGATGCGGTTCCCGTGCGCGTTCTCCAGGCGAATTCCGTCCGTTCGGGGCCGCTCGATCCGCAGGCCCTCGAAGGTGTTCTCCCGCGAGCTCAAGGCGTATACCCCCACCTCCGCTTGGGGGACTACGACGTTACGGAGGATCGACCGCCGGGTCTCAATCAGGAGGATTCCCTGGGAGCCCGGCGGGAGGGCGACGCCCTCGACGACCACGCCCTCGGAGCGCACGAGCGCCAGGTACGCGGGCCGATGGCGCGCCGTGACCTTCACGTTCTTTTGGTTCACCAGGTAGAGCACGGGCCGCCCGTCGATGGCGTTGTCCGTCCCGATCGCGTGGACGTAGTGCTCGGGGGAGTCCCCCTCCACCCGCAGCGGCTTCCCGTTGCGCTCCAAGCGGTTCCCGCGCAGTGCATTGCGGGTGGACGAGACGATCGTAAGGCCCTCGGGGTTGCGGGCGATCGCGTTGTCCCGAAGCTCGTTCTCGTGGGCATTTTGGAGGAGCACGCCGATCTCGCCGCTTGCCTCCACGGCGTTGCGGGTCACCCGATTCGCCCTCGAGTTCACGAGCACCATCCCCCGGGCGTTCCCCCGCAGGCGGTTCCCGTGGAGCGCGTTTCCGTGGGAGTTCTCGACGAGCAGGCCCACCGCGCTTTGGGAGACCTCGTTGCCCGTGACCGCCACCCTCTGGGCGTTCACGAGCGCGATCCCGGCCTGTAAGGCGTTCTCGATGCGATTCTTGGCGAGGCGGACGTTTTGGGTGTTCTTGACGAGGACGCCGACGGAGCCCCCCCGGATGCGCAACCCTCGAACTTCCACGCCTTGGGCTCGGATTTCCAACGCGGGCCGGTCGGGGTCGGCCGCGGTGAGGATCACGGGCCGGGCCTCGGCGGCGAAGACGGCGAACGGCGGCCCCCCGGGGTTGCCCTGGGTGAAATACACGAACGTGACCTCCGAGCGCGGCAGGATGCGAACCTTCTTGCGGATCACGACGTTCTCGCGGTATTCGCCGGAGAGGAGGACGATCGTGCAGCCGGGCGAGGCCGCGCGCAGCGCGCTCTCCAGCGTGGGGTAGGGCGTTCCCGGCCCGGCCATCAAGCAGACGGACGCGGTAAAAAACGCCGTCACCGCCAACGAGGCCACGAGAAACGCCCCCAAGGCCCACAGCCAAACGTACTTGATCATCCCAAGGGGATTGATAACTCCCTCACCGCCTCCGGTCGGTGACCCAAATCACGGCTCCCCACAGGAAGCGTGCTATAATGACGGGGTCATGTTCGCCAACCGAGGTCGCCGAGGACGCCTTTGGCTCACGATTTCGACTTTCTTGCTTGCCCTTGGAGCAATCGCGCCCGCACAGGGGACGCTGCCCTCCTTCACGGATCCGTTTGACAGGGCAACCCTCGACGCAACCCACTGGGTGGTGGGGCGGACCAACGCTTACGGAAGCGTGGTTCCCACGGAGCGCGGGGTGCAGTTCTCGTTCTCCGTTCGGAACAACGCCCCCCTCTTTGCCCTCAACCTTTGGCTGAACTGCCGCATTGGGGGGGACTTCCGCGCGCAAGTGGGCTATCGACTGGAGACGTGGCCCCCGGCCAACGGAATCCGCTTGGGGCTTGGGGTCCACCCCAACCCTCTCCCGCTGGGATCGACCACCCTGCACGGGCTCACCGGTCGGGCCAACGGGCTGCGCACGGTGGTCTCCGAGCGGATCAGCCTAGCGCGCGGGGTCGAAACCCTGTACCCCAACGGCGGGGAATTCTACACCTCGGAGATCAACGGCAGGGAGGCCCGCCTCATCCCCACGGCTCACCGGGAGGGCAAGCTTCGGGTCCGCAGGGAGGCGAACAACTATACCACGGAGTATTGGGATCCCATCGGGCGGCTTTGGGTGCCCACGGGCCAGTGGTCGGTGAACCCGGAAGTCGTGGACGACCTCTGGGTTACCCTGCAGCTCTGGGGCCGGGAGCGCAGTCCCGCCATCGTGGTCTACTTCCAAGACTTCTCCGTGGAGGCCCAGCGGCTGGAGTGCCCCTCCGGAGGCTCGTAGCGCGCAGCGGGCTGGCTGAAGCCCTCGCAGAAAGGCGTCCCGCGGGGTAGGATGGTTTCAATGGAGATCCGAACCCGGTTCCTTTCGAGCGGGAGGTCAAAGCGTGGCCGTCAAAGAGGAAAAGCTGAAGTTCTACACCTTCAAGGTGGTCCTGGAGAGGGATAAGTGGCCGGACGAGCCCGAGGAGGAAGCCGTTTGGCGGGCTTACGTCCCGGCTCTCGAGGAAAAAGGAGCTGCCACTTGGGGGTATACCCCGGAGGAGGCCCTCAAGAACATCCACGAGGTCCTGCAAATGATCGTAGAGGAGATGGCCGAGGCCGGGGAACCCATCCCGGCCGAGGCCCTCGTCTCGGAGTCGGAGGGGCCACTGGTTACCGTTACCCTCGCCGAAGCGGATGGCCATTGATTACTCAAGGCTCCGCACTCTAACCGCTCGAAAACTCATCGCAGCCTTGCAGAGGGACGGCTTCCGGCTTGTCCACGTCCGGGGATCGCATCACCGCTATCGACACCCAGATGGCCGTCGGGTGACCGTTTCGTTCCACCGCCCTAGCGATACCTTCAAGTTCAAGACCCTAAAGAGCATCATCGAGAAACAAGCCCGCTGGACGGAGGAAGACCTCCGACGATTATCGCTGCTTTCGTGAATGAGACTCTTTCGTTTAGGAGCCGTGGATCGCTTTCCTCCCCCTCTCCCGCCCGGCTCCCGTTTTCACCGCCCTTTTACCTCCCCTCTATGGACGAAGCGGCCGGGGAAAGCTAGAGTGCTCCCTCGTTGATCATCTCGCGTGACGAGGAGGTTCTCACGGTGAGCTTTGCAAGATGGGAGGACGGGGTGGAAACGGACCGACCCCGAACGTACGGAGGTAAGGTTTGGCTTCTGGTAGGGCTCGCGATCGCGCTCGTGGCCCTACTCCTCGCGCTGGCGGGCTGCGCGGCGCTCTCGGAGGTTGCCGCCCCCCTCTTGAGCCCCGAGGCGGCCCTGGCCGCAACCCCGACCCCCCAAGCCCTGCCCCCCATCCCCGACGCCGTCTACGGCGCCAAGGGCGACGTCCGCTACGTTCAGATCCCCGTCCCCGACTGCGTAAACGTCACGGCCACGCCCATCGTCGTCAACGGGTGGTTGATTTACCCCATGCACACCCAGCAGCGGCGGTGCACCGCACAAGGCCCCTACGACCGAACGCTCCTGGGCTACAACCCGGGGGACGGCCAACTCTACGCGATCTATGAAGGAGCCGCGGGGGAGGCCCCGCTCACGTACGCGCCCGAGCCGAACGCGCTCTACTGGAACGTCGTCTTCGGTGGGAGCGTCCTGCGCTTTGACGGCCGGACCCTGGCGCTTCAGGCCAAGCTGGGGGTGCGGGCCACCAGCGACGCCTCGGGGGTCTTCCTCGACGGGCTCTACTACTACGGCACCGTGAACGCGCCCGACCCGAGCTGCCAGCGGCCCATCAACGAGAACTGCGGCGGGATTTACGCGCTCGACGCGCAGGGGAACGTCGTCTACGCCCTGAATTTAGACAAGGGCTTTCGCGCCTGGATCGGGACGGGTCTCACCACGGATGGAGAATTCCTCTACATCGGCACGGCCGCACAGACCGTGGGCGAAAAATCGGGCGACGAGACGGAGTACTTGTACGGCTGCTCTGTCGTGAAGGTCGACAAACAGCTCAACGTTTTGGCCTCGTTCGACCCCGGCGAGCTGGCGTGTCACGCGCTGCCCTTCCGGGGAGCGAACATGGACTCCGTCGCGGGCGAGGTCCCCGTCGGCCCGAACGAGCTTTGGGTCCAGTACGTCCGGCCCAACGACGACCCCATGAAGACGGCCCTCTACGTGTTGGAGCGGGGAGACCTGAAGGAGCGCTGCCGCGTGGAGTTCGACTTCGAGCCCCGCACCCAGGCCATCGGCTTCTATGCCGCCCCCACGCTCGACGCGCAGGGGAACGCCTACGTGGCGGTCACCGTTCCCGACGGCGCCGCAACGCGAAAGGCGCAGCTCTTCCGGGTGACGCCGCAGTGCGAAAGCACCCTCCTGGCCGAGGTCCCGGGGAGCTGGGCGCACGCCTCGCCCACCCTCGCGGACGATCGCTACGTGCTCTTCGCCACGGACGGACTGCTTCAGGTGTTAACGCTTGACGGTCGGCTCCTAAAGAGCTACGAGCTGGCGTCCGAGGCACGGGTGCTCGCAAGTCCCGTGATCCACGAGGGCCACGTGTACGTTCTACAGGAGGACGCCACGCTCAACGTCATCGAGAACGCGGGCGTTGCGGGCTACGGGAGCGCGCTCTGGCCCCGCTACCGTCGCGACAACGGGGGGAGCGGGTCGCTCGCGGCCTCCGCGGTCGTGCAGCCCCCGCCTTCAAGGGACGAAGAGGATGACAAGCGCACGCAGCTTAAGGGGGCCTTCGTCGCGGTGCACCTCGAGGTCAACACCGCGCAACGCATGCTGTTGGGAACAGGGCGGGGCCCCGGCTTCGGGCAGGGGGCACCCGACGAGGCCCCGATCCGGCGGTTGATCCCGCCGCAGGCGACGGACCCCGAGATCGACGATTGGCTCGAGCCACACGTGGTCTACCTCGATCCGGGGGCGCCGCCGCGGGACCGGCTCTTCGTCCACCTGCCCGGCTCGTTCGGCGTGCCCGAGAACAGCCAGCTGATCCTGCAGGAGGTCGCGCGGCAGGGCATCCCGGCCGTCGGCCTGCGCTATCCCAACCGGTGGACGGTGATCGGGCTCTGCCGCCGCTCGCCCGACCCCGACTGCTCGGCCAAGGTCCGCGGGGAGATCCTCGACGGCCGGGATCGGACGCCGCTGGTGACGGTGACCCCGGCCAACTCCCTCCGGAACCGCTTGGTGAAGCTCCTGCTCTACCTCGACGCGCGCTACCCGGAGGAGGGCTGGGATCGCTTCCTGCAGGGGGGCGCTGCGGGGGCAGAGGTCGCTTGGGAACGGGTGATCGTCTCGGGCCACTCCCAGGGGGGAGGGCACGCGGCCTTCCTCGCCCGCTCCTATGAGGTCGCACGCGTCGTGATGTTCGGCTCGCCGGGCGACTTCGTGGGCACGCCGGGGAACCTGGCCCCGTGGCTTGTGGGTCCGCACGCAACCCCGAGCGAGCGCTACTTCGGCTTCTCCCACCGGCGCGACTCCGGGTACCCCTACCACGTGCAGGCGTGGGAGGCGCTGGGGCTGGGCGCCTTCGGCCCGCCCCGCGGCGTGGACGGGGCCGATCCCCCCTACGGCGGCAGCCACATGCTGTACACGGACGCGCTGCCCGCGACGAGGAGCTTCCGCGATGCCCACGGCGCCGTGGTCGTGGACCGCAAGACGCCCCGCAACCCCGACGGGACGCCCCTCTACGCCCCCGTCTGGCGCTACCTCTGCTGCGGGCCGCCGTCGGACCCGGACGAGGTCAGCGGGGCGATCCGGGGAGAAGGAACACGCCATCCCCAACCGAAGGAGGGATAGCTATGCGTACAGGCGCGGACGCGGAAAGGGCGCTCCGGCGCCTCCTTGCCGTCTTGAGCCTGACGGCCGTCGTTGGGCTGGGAGTGGGAATGGGAATGGGAACGGGAACGGGAGTGGGAGTCGGGGTCGAAGTGGGAGGGGAGGTGGAGAGCGGGCTCGGGCTCGGACCCGGGAGCGAAGCGCTCGGGGAGCCCTCGGAGCCCGTTCTCCAGAACGAGCGGGTGCGCTTGGAGTTCGCCTCGCTGTCGGGACCCCGGGCGCTCAGCCCGCGCTCCCTCCAGGTGCTCGACGAGGACGGGGAGCGCTATACGTTCCCGTTCCGCCCCCAGGCGATCTGGGCGCTCACGCTGCGCCGTCCCGGCCCGGAGGGGGCCACGATCCGCGTCGTGCCCACGGAGGCCGACGCCACCCGCGCCGCCACGCGCGCCAACCCCCGGACGGGGGCGCAGGCCCTCACGGTCGTCTGGGAGCTGGCCGCGCGGCCCCTGACCGTCGCGGTCACGGTCGCGCTGCGCCCCGGCGACCCCTTCGCCGAGTGGACGATCGCCGTGGAGAACGGGGACGAGGAGTGGGCCCTCTACGCCGTCGATTTCCCCCGGCTGCGTATGGAGCCCGTGGGGCGGCCGGGGACGAACCGCGCCGCGCTCCCCTACCTCGGGGGGCGCCTCGTGTACAACCCCGTGCAGGGCGTCCTGCGAAACGCCCCCGACGACTTCTCGCTCTTCCCGTATCCCCACCTACAGACGGCGCTCCAGCTCTTCGGCTACTACGACGAGGAGGACGGCTTTGCGCTGTACCTGGCGGCCCACGACGGCGCGGGCTACACCAAGGCGTTCGACTTCCGCTCCGACGGCGAGACGCTCCGCTTCGCCGTCCGCCACTTCCCCGAGGACCACCTCGTGCCGGGGAACGATTACCGGGCGCCCTACCCCGTGGCCGTGGGGGCCGTACCCGGCGACTGGTACGACCTGGCGCGGGTCTACCGCGCCTGGGCGCTGGAGCAGCCCTGGGCCGCCCGCGGCCCGATCGCCCTCGACGTCAACGCCAACGCCGACGCCCTGGGCTTCTCCCCGGAGCTCCGCGACGTGTGGGTGATGGGCGTCTGGAACCCCTTTGGGGGCGCCGAGCGCCCGTTCGAGGCCGTGGCGGACGACATGGAGCGCTGGCGGCGCTTTCTCGACGTCGAGCGGGTGGCGGGGCTCTGGTACGGCTGGCACGGGAACGAGTTCGACACGGGCTGGCCCGATTACGAGCCCGTCCGGCCCTCGTTCCCCGACGGCGTCGAGCGGGCCCGCGCCGCGGGCAACCTCGTCTGGCCCTACATCCTGCCCACGGTGTGGGACACGGCCAACCCCAGCTATACGGCGTCCCGGGCGGCGCGCTTCGCGCTGAAGGACGAGGACGGGCGGGTGCAGACGAGCCGCTCGGCCAAGGGGGCGCTCTTCGCCCGGATGGACCCCGCCACCCCCTTCTGGCAGGCGTTCGTCCGCGACTGGGTGGTGGCGCTACAGCGGGACTTCGGGGTCGACGGCGTCTACCTCGACACCTGGAGCGGCGTGACCTACGGGTTCTGCTACGACCCCGACCACGGGCACCCGCTGGGCGGAGGGAACTACCTCGCCGAGGGGACGCGCCGCCAGGGGCTTCTGATCCGGGAGGCGGCCCGCGCCGCCGACCCCGGGTTCGTGATGATGAGCGAGCACCCCGGCGAGCTCTACCTCGACCTCCTGGAGATCGAGAACGTCGAGTACGTGGGGCCGCTCAACCCCGGCTGGTGGACGCTTCCGCTCTTTAGCGCCGTCTACCACGACTACATCCGCACCTCGACCTTCGTGAACACGAGCGCCGCCCTGGAGGACGCCCCCGAGATCGCGGAGGCTTTGCGGTTCGCCTGGGCCACCCGCTACGTCCAGGGGAACCTCCTGGCCGTAAACGGCGACGGCGCGGGCGTCCTGCGCGACCCCCTGGAGGCGACGCCCAACTTCTCGGCGTATCTGTTTCTGAAAGAGCTGGTGGGGAGCTACGCCTACGCCCGCCCCTACGTGCTCGACGGGGAGCGGCTGCGGGACCCGACCCTGCAGGTCGAGCGCCGCCCCCTCCAGGCCATCGGCGGGGGGCTCTTCGGGATCGTGCCCTACGGGCCGAGCCAGCCCGCGGTGCTCGCCTCCGCCTGGCGCTCCTGGGAGGACGGGAGCGTCGGGCTCGTCCTGGTGAACTGGACCGACGATCCCCAGCTCTTTACGCTCGACTTCGACCCCGCGCGATACGGGCTCGCGGGGGCGGAGGAGCTGGTGCTCTACGAGCTGGGCCCGCAGGGGGAGCAACCCGTCGAGCGCTTCTCGGGCGCGCGGCCGCTGCGGCGCCTCGAGTTCCTGCCCGCGCGCAGCGTCAAGGGGCTCAAGGTCCAGGTCGCACCGCCCGAGCCCGCGGAGCCAACCCCGTAAACCCAACGAACAACGAAGGAGAAGGAGGCGGTACCCATTTCGATCTGGATTCAAAGCCGAAGCCGAACGACCCTCCTCGCCGCAGCGCTGTTCGCCCTGTTGGGGCCCCTTCTCGCCCCTGAGGGCGGGGCCGTACGCCCGGGCAGCGCGGCGCAGCCGTCCCGGGCGGCTGCGACTGTGGCCACGGTCGAAATCGACGGGACGCGGCCCGGTCCCGCGATCGACGGCGCCCTGTGGGGGACGAACCTCACGAACCTCGCCTCGGCCGCCGAGACCGTCGAGCACCCTCTGTTCGTGGGCCGAGCCCGTGCAATCAACGTCCGGGTGGTCCGCTGGCCCGGCGGGAACAACGCCTCGGCCTACGACTGGAAGCGCAACGAGATGATCCGGCCGGGCCGCCGCGTCCCCCGGCCCGAGGGCGTCGACCTCGGCCGCATCCTGCGCTTTGTCCACGAGATCGGCGCGGAGCTCTCGATCACCGTCAACTTCGGGACGATGACCGCCCAAGACGCCGCGGACCTCGTGGAGTTCCTAAACGGCCCGCCCGACTCCGAGTGGGGCCGAAGGCGCGCGGAGCTGGGCTTCCCCGAGCCCTTGGGCGTGCGCTTCTTCGAGGTGGGCAACGAGGAGAACCAGCCGCACATGTGGGCCTACTCGTGGACGGCGGAGAGCCCCGAGAAGTACTTCTTCGGGGGCGAGGAGGAGCGCCGCGGCTTCTACGCCGACGGCCCCAAAGGCGACGCCTTTAAGACCGCGGGTGGGCCGAACCAGACGTACACCTTGAGGTTCCCACCTGTCCGCGACGTGCGGGCCTTCTGGGCCCCCACGCAGCGGGACGCGGAGGCGGGCCGCTGGGAGGAGTGGCTCCCCGTTTCAACCCTGAGCGGGCAGCCGCCCGACGCGAAGGTCTTCGAGCTGGACGCCGAGAGGGGGGTGCTCCGCTTCGGCAACGGGGTCCGCGGGGCGGTCCTCCCCAAGGGCGTGATGCTCGTCGAGTACACGACCTACGGGCACGACGGCTTCCTGGCGTTCGCGCGGGCGATGCGGGCCGCCCCCTCGAACGTGCCCATCCAGATCGGGGCCGCCGTCCTCCCGTTCCGCGACGGGGTCCCCATCGCCGATCCCGATACGATGCGCGAGATCTTCGCGCAGATGGACTTCTACGTCCGGCACCAGTACGACAGCTCCCTCCCCGTGCGCGCCTACGGCGACTACAACGCCCGTCGCCAGTTCGCGGCCGACCGGGTGGACACGCTGAAGGCCGTGTACGAGCGGGTGGCGTCCTACGTCCGCTCGCTGGGGCTCCCCCGCGCGCCCGCGGTGGCCGTCACGGAGTGGAACCTCTTTTTAAATGAAGACTTCTGGCACCTGAACCGCACGTTGGGCGGGGCCGTCTTCGCCGCGGAGTGGTTCGTGCGGGTGTTGAACGCCGGTCTAGAGGCCGGGCTGCCCGTGTGGTACACGAACCAGTTCGCCCTGGGCGGGGGCAACCTCTCGCTCATCCGCAGCCAGACGAACCACAGCGTGGCCCCGATGGGCTACGTCTTTCAGGGCTTCGGGAGCTGGGCGGGCTCCCGGCTCCTGCCCGTCGCGGTTGACGGCCCGGGAGCGCGGGCCTACGACCGAGAGGTGCCCTTACTAGCTGCCGCCGCGGCGCTCTCGCCCGACGGCCGGACGCTGCGAGTCGCGCTCGTCAACAACGCGGAGACCGAGTCGGTGGGGGTGGCGCTCCGCACCGAGGGCCTCTCCGTGGGCGAGGGACGGCTGTGGCGGCTTGCGGGCGACTCGCCCGAGGCCCACAACGAGCGGGACCCCCAGAACATAGCGCTCCGGGAGGAGCCGGCGGCCTCCCCCGTGGGGGAGATCGCGCTCCCGCCCCACTCGGTGGTCTTCCTCGAGCTGGCCGTGGAGGCGTCGGCGCCAAGGGGGCCTTGACGGACCCCGGGAGGCGGGAATAGAGTTGGCGTCTGAGCTATTATGGGAGCCGTCATGGGACGACGGAACGCAGGGATCGCGCTGGCGCTCCTGGCCGTTCTGGCCGCTGTGGGAGTGGGAGGCGATGGGGTCCCCCTCGGCGGGCTGGGGCTCGCCCTGAGCTGGAGCCCCCCGGGGCAGGAGCGGGAGTCCTCCGAAGGGGAAGGGGGGCGCCCGCTTGCCTTTGGGCCGTTCCACCTCCCCACGGAGCGCTTTGCGGGGGGACCGTTTACGGGCGCGTTTCGGGCGCTGCGTCCGGAGTCGGCCCGCCAGACCCTGGAGGCCGCGCGGGCGGCCGGAACCCAACTGATCCTCAACCTAGCGGGATCCCGGAGGGCGTTCCAGAACCCCGACGGCTCCTTCTCGCTCGAGCGCTTTCGGGAGCGGTTGGAGCGCTTTCGGTCCCTCGACCTGGAGCCCTACGTGGAGGACGGCACGGTCATCGGGCACGTCCTCTTCGACGAGCCGCAGGACCCCACGAACTGGGGCGGGCGACCCGTGCCCCTCGGGACGATCGAGCAGGCAGCGGCCCTCAGCAAGGCGCTCTTCCCGAAGCTGCCCGTGGGCATCGGGGCTCCCGCGCCGTTCCTCCGGGGCTTCCGATGGGAGGCCCTCGACTTCGCGATGGCGCAATACGCGGACCGCCGAGGGGACCTCCTCCGCTGGCTCCGAGAGCAGACGACGGCGGCCGAGGAGCTGGGGCTGGGCTTGGCGCTCAGCCTCAACGCCCTTGCGGGCAGCGCGGGAGGCTCCCTCCCGCCCCCGCAGCTGCGGGAGTGGGGGACCCTTCTGGCCCAAGAGCCGTCCGCCTGTGCCCTGTTGCTGTGGAAGCATGACGACGCCTACTTCGGGCGCCCCGACGTTGCAGAGGTCGTCGCGGAGATCTCGGCGGTCGCCCGCTCCCGCACGGCCCCCGGCTGCACGGGAGCGGCCCCTCGCTCCTAGAGCTAGGGCTCGCTTTCGACCCGCGACTCGAGCCGCAGGGTGCGGAGTGGCGCTCTTCGCAAGGAAAGCACGAGGGGAAGCCCTTTTCCCCTTGACAGCCCCTCCTCGGCCCTTTAGAATGCGTTGCTTCATCGGGGCAGTGGGGGGAGGGGCTTGCAACGATGCGCAGCCTGCTGCGTCACCTCTGGCGATACCGCGTCCGCGTGCTGCTGGGGGTTCTCTCGCTATTGGTGGTCGATTTGGGGCTCATCGTCGTGCCCCAGATCACCCGCTTCGCCGTCGACGCCCTCAAGCTCGGGCGCGGGCAGGATCTGCTTACGTTTGCCGGGCTCATCCTGGCCGCCGCCGCGGTAGTGGGCGTATTCCGGTTCCTGTGGCGCTTCTTCCTGTTGGGGGCCTCCCGCCGCATCCGCCGCGACGTCCGAAAAGAGCTCTACGAGCACATCCTGGCCCTCGACGCCCGCTTCTTCCACAACACGAAGACCGGGGACCTCATGGCCCACTTCACCAACGACGTCGACGCCGTCATGATGGCCACGGGCTTCGGGGTGCTGGCGTTTGCGGACTTTCTGATCATGGCCACCTTCGCCATCAGCGCCATGATCTCGATTAGCCCTACGCTAACCCTCTACACCTTCGCCCCCCTGCCCATCTTGACCGTGCTGGTGATCGCCTTCGGGCGGCTCATCCACAAGCGCTTCCAGGCCGTCCAGGAGACGTTCGCGCTGCTCACGGAGAAGGTGCGCGAGGCCCTATCGGGCATTCGCGTCATCAAGACGTACGCGCAAGAGGCGGGCATGGCCGCGGACTTCGCGAAAACCAACGAGCTGTTCATCCGGAAGAACATGCACCTGGTACGCATCTGGGGGCTGTTTGAGCCGATGATCGCCTTCATGAGCGGCCTGTCCGTTCTGATCGTCTTGTACTTCGGAGGCCGGGCCGTGGTGCGGGGGCAGATCACCCTGGGCGAGTTCGTCGCGTTTCAGCAGTATCTCGCCCTGCTCACCTGGCCGATGATGGCGCTCGGCTGGATGGTGAACATGATGCAGCGGGGTGCGGTCTCCATGGAGCGCATCGACAAAATCCTCGCTACGAAGCCGCAGATTAAAGACGCCCCCAACGCGGTGCCCTTCGACGGCCCCGGGCGGATCGAGTTCCGCAACCTCACGTTCCGCTACGAGCCCGACGCCCCGCCCGCTCTGGAGGACATCACCCTCACCGTGGAGCCGGGGCGCACGCTGGGCATCATCGGCCTTACGGGCGCGGGGAAGAGCACCCTCGTCCATCTGATCGTACGGGTCTTCGACCCGCCCCCGGGGACCCTGTTGCTCGACGGGCGGGACGTTCGCGACTATCAGCTAAAGAGCCTCCGCAAGCGCATCGCGCTCGTCCCCCAAGACGGGTTCTTGTTCTCCACGACCATCCGGGAGAACATCGCCTTCGCCCGGCCGGATGCCTCCATGGAGGAGATCGAGGAGGCCGCGCGGCGGGCGGGCATCTACGACGAGATCTTAGAGATGCCCCAGGGCTTCGATACCCTGTTGGGGGAGCGCGGCGTCTCGCTCTCCGGGGGGCAGAGGCAGCGGGTGGCGATCGCCCGCGCGCTCCTGGCTGACCCCACCCTCTTGATCTTGGACGACGCCCTCTCCGCCGTCGACGCCGAAAAGGAGGAAGAGATCCTGCACAATCTCAGAGACGTGCTCCGCTCGCGGACGGCCATCGTGATCGCTCATCGCATCTCCGCCGTGAAAGACCTCGATCACATCATCGTCTTGGATCGGGGGCGGATCGTGGAGCAGGGGACGCACGAGGAGCTTCTGGCGCGGGACGGCATTTACGCCCACCTCTACGAGCTGCAGCGGGCCGAGGAGGAGGTAACGCTGTGAGCTACCACTGGGAGGAGGAGCAGCTCGGCAAGGCGTACGACGCCCGGCTCATGCGCCGCCTCCTGACGTATGTGAAGCCGTACAAGGGGCTGTTCGCCGCAGCCATTACGCTCTCGTTGCTGGTCACGGCCACGGAGCTGTCGTTGCCGTACCTCACCAAGGTCGCCATCGACGCGTACATCGAGGCCGTCCCCGCGATCCCCCTCGCCCAAGCGCTGGGGGGCCTGGCGATGGTCGCCGCCGCCTACGGGGGCGTGCTGCTTTTACGGCTGCTCTTGGCGTACGGGCAGACGTATCTTCTACAGTACACGGGCCAGAAAGTCATGTTCGACATGCGCACCCAGATCTTTCGCCATCTCATGCGCCTTCCCGTGCGCTTCTTCGACCAGAACCCCGTGGGGCGGCTGGTGACGCGGGCCACGAACGACGTGGCGGCGATCAACGAGATGTTCAGCGCCGTCCTGGTGAACACCTTCCGCGACGTCTTTCTCATCGTGGGCATCTTCGCGGTGATGTTCCGGCTCAACGCCCGACTGGCGCTGATCATTTTGGCCCTGATGCCCCTGCTCTTTTACATCACCTTCGAGTTCCGCAAGCGGGCGCGCGACGCTTACCGAGACGTTCGCAGAAAATTGGCCAAGCTCAACGCGTATCTCGCCGAGAGCATCTCCGGGATGTGCATCATCCAGCTTTTCGTGCGCGAACGGAGGAGCTTCGAGGAGTTCCAGAAGATCAACACGGAGGAGTACCAGGCCCACATGCGCCAGATCACGATCTTCGCGGTCTTTCAGCCTTTGATCTATTTGGTGAGCGCGCTGGCGACGGCGCTCATCCTCTGGCGCGGCGGGAGCGGCGTGCTGGCGGGCGTCTTCACCTTCGGGTCGCTGGTGGCGTTCCTGCAATACGTGGAGATGCTCTTCCAGCCCATCCGCGACCTCTCGGAAAAATACAATATTTTGCAGGGGGCGATGGCCTCCTCCGAGCGCATCTTCCTGCTGCTGGACGAGCCTGAGGAGCACTACGAGGGGCGCACCCTCTCCCGCGTGGAGGGGAGAATCGAGTTCCGCGACGTCTGGTTTTCGTATCAGCCCGACCCTAGGGAGGAGGAAGATTGGATCCTCAAGGGCGTCTCGTTCACCGTGGAACCCGGGGAGCGGGTGGCGATCGTGGGCCCCACGGGCTCGGGGAAGACCACCATTATCAGCCTCTTGCTGCGATTATACGAGATCCAGCGCGGGGCCATCTTGCTGGACGGGGTGGACATCCGCGAGCTGGATTTGCAATTCCTGCGCTCTCAGATCGCTGTCGTGCTGCAGGACGTCTTTCTGTTCTCCGGGGACGTGCTGGGGAACATCCGGCTGCACGCCGAGCACATCTCCCGCGAGAAAGCCGTAGAAGCCGCCCGCTACGTCCAGGCCGACGCGTTCATCCAAGAGCTGCCCCAGGGGTACGACACCGAGGTCAAGGAGCGAGGGGCCACCTTAAGCGTGGGTCAGCGGCAGCTTCTGGCCTTCGCCCGCGCGGTGGCCTTTGATCCCAAGATTCTCATCTTAGACGAGGCCACGGCCAACATCGACTCCCGCACCGAGAGCTTGATCCAGCAGTCCATCGACCGCCTGCTGTCGGGGCGGACGGCGATCGTCATTGCCCACCGTTTGAGCACCATCCGTCACTGCGACAAGATTCTGGTGCTGCACAAGGGCCGATTGGTGGAGCAGGGGACGCACGAGGAGTTATTAGAGCGAAGGGGCCTCTACCACGCGCTCTACACGCTCCAGTTCGGGGAGACGGGCCGGAGCACCCTGAGCCGGCTGGCCGCTACGGACTCGGAGTGACGCAACGATCGGGGGGATCAGGGCTGGACCGGGAGCTCCTCGGAGCGAACGCGCTCCGTGTCCGTATCCGTAGGGGCTCCCGACGCGGTCTTGGGAGCCCGATGCGAGCCGATGAGCATCACCGCCGCCAGGATGATCCCCGCTGCCACGATGACCCGAAGCGTCAGGGGCTCGCCCGCGAGCGCCCAGCCCAAGAGGACCGCGATCACGGGGTTGACGTACGCGTAGGTCGAGACCAGGGCGGGGGTGCTCACGCGCAAGAGCCAGATGTACGCCGAAAAGCCCACCAGCGACCCGAAGACGATGAGATACCCCAGCGCTACGACAGATCTAGGGGCCACGCTTGACGGATCAAACCGCGAAAGTTCCCCCATCCCCAGGCCGATCAGCGCCTGAAAGAACCCGCCGGAGAGCATCTGCATCGCCGTCGCCAGCAAGGGCGCCCGAGGCAGCCGCGCGTTGCGGGAGTAGAGCGACCCCAGCGCCCAGGAGAACGAGGCGAACAAGAGCACAGCAGCCCCCAGGGGCTCCACCCGCCCGCCGCCGACGAGATCCGCCGGGCTCACCAAAAGCCCCACGCCGCCGAAGCCCATCAGCAACCCTAAGGCGAGGCGCCCGGTGGGGCGCGCGCCTCCGCGTCCGGCCCACTGCAGCAGGGCCATCCACAGCGGCACGGTCGCGACCAGCAGCGCCGCCAGCCCCGAGGGCACGAACTGCTCGGCCCAGACCACCCCGCCGTTGCCGCCCACCAGCACCAGCGCGCCCACGATCGCTGTGGGAAGCCACTGCTTGAGAGAAGGTGCGGGCGTCCCCCGCAGGCGGACCCAGGCGTAGAGGAGCCCGCCTGCGATCAACCAGCGAGCCCCGGAGCTCAGAAGCGGCGGGAGGGTCTCGACGCTGAAGCGGATCGCCAGATACGTGGAGCCCCAGATGAGGTACACGGCGGCAAAGGCCGCGATTACCAGGGCCCGCGGGGGCTTTTCCGTCCTCATGGCAAAGGCTTCCGCCCGAGGAAGAGCCCCCGCCCCATCGGGCCCTCGGGATCGTGGAAGACTTCCAACTGAGCCGAGCGCAAGGCGTCCCGATACTCCTCGTCCGTAAACATCCCCAGCTCATGGTGCTCCGTGAAGTATTCGATGCCCTCCGGGGTCCCGACGAGGAAGTGAAAGTTTGCGATAAAGACGTTCCCCTCCCGCGCGCTCACGTTCATTCGGGCAACTTTGAGATCGGGCCGGTCGACGAAGTTGGCGTGGAGGTACTGGGACCGAAAATCCTCGGGGCGGAGGAAGGGCTCGATGACGAGAACGCCGCCCGGCACGAGGTGCTCCGCCATGTTGGCGACGGCCCTTCGGAGGTTCTCGAAGGTCTTGACGTACGCGATCGAACCGAACAGGCACGTGATCGCGTCGAAGCGGCGCTCCAAGCGAAAGCGGAGCAGATCGTCGCGGTGGAGGGGCACGTTGGGCAGCCGTCGGCGGGCCACTTCCAGCATCTCTGGACTGAGGTCGAGCCCCTCCACGTCGTACCACTTCCTCAGATGCTCCAGATGCCGCCCCGTGCCGCAGGCGGCGTCCAGCAGCCGATTTCCGGGAGATCGTTTGTGTCCTTGAATGAACTTGTGGAGCTTCTCGGCCTCTTGGGCGTAGTCCTTGCCGATCGAGTCGTAGATGGCGTCGTAGACTTCCGCGGATCGTGTATACATGGGCCTTCACCGAATCACCACACGGTGGGCACAAGACCGGCCGCAGCGATCGCAGCGTCCTTCGTGATGATCTCCGCTCCTAGGTGCTTCGCAGTGGCAACGATGATCCGATCCGGCATTTCTGGGATCTTCGCCCGGTTCACCGCCCGCAGCGCCTTCACAATGGGCAGATCTAGCGGAACGACTCGGTAGTTTGCGGGAGAGAGATCCAGCAACTGAAACAGCTGATCTAATGCTGCAGGGGAAATACGCCTCTTCTCCGCCAGATAGATGGCTTCAATCAGCACGATGCTGGGAATCAAGATTTGATGAACTCCGGCGTCGGCCTCGGAGAAGAGGGTACGTGCTGTGGGGGACAGGCGTGGACTCCCCACGATGTGCCAGAGGAGCGAATGCGTATCGGTCACGTAGCGGCTCATCGCTCATCTGCTTGATCGCTATCCGCGCCGAGCGCTCCCCACAGCTCCCTGCGAATCTCGGAGAACTCCTCCTCTGAGAGGTCCAAGTCCCTATCCTTCCATAGACCCCCGAGCTTCACGAGGAGCTGTCCCTCTTGAGAAGTGACTCGTCCCCGCGCCAGCACTCCCTCCAGGAGCGCTTCGGCAACTTCAAGCTGCTCCGGCGATAACCGATCCACCAGCTCGTGAAGCTTCTGCTTTTTCTCGTTCTGAGCTTGCGGAGCCCCCATGGCGTTCACCCCTCTGCATTCGATTACATTTACATTGCAGCCTGCAGCGTCCTCATCACCACCTTGGTGAGCACGCGCGCGCTTAGCTCCAAGCTCTCGAGGTCGATGCGCTCGTTGTCGTTGTGGATGAGCTGCGCCCGCTCCGCCAGCGACATCTTCGTCGAGAGCGGGTAGAACCCGTACGCCACGGCCCCGATCTCGCGGAAGAAGCGGGAGTCCGTCGCGCCCGTAAGCAAATAGGGCACCGCCTCCGCCCCCAGCTCCTCGCGGACCGCCTCCTCGATGATCCTGTAGAAGTCGGTCTCCATGGGCGACTCCGACGCCTTGTGGTGCTGCAGCGTCTCGATCTCCACTTCAACCCCAAGGTCGTCGGCGATGGTTTTCAGCACGTCTTCGATCTGCTCCCGCGAGTAGCCGGGCACGTAGCGGAAGTCGAGCACGAACTCACAGCGATCGGGGATCACGTTCTCCTTGAGGCCCGCCTGGATCTTCGTGGGCGAGCACGTCGTCCTCAGGAACGCGTTCACGAGATAGGGGTTCAGCGGCGTGCCCTGCAGCATTTGTTTCAGCTCCTCGAGCGAGGGCTTCTCCCCCTCCGCGGCGAGGAGCTCGGCGAGTTGACGACCGGGCTCCCCGAAC
>JALUUA010000002.1 GCA_027021605.1 Candidatus Bipolaricaulota bacterium
CACCGTCCAGTTCGTGACGCTGCTGCAGCAGTTGCCGATCACGGTGGAGCCGGAGACGCCGACCCGAATGCTGGGGGAGATCTTGACGCTGGCGCGGGAGCATACGCTCTCCACGTATGATGCGTCGTACCTCGATCTCGCCATGTGCCGCGGGGTTCCGCTGGCCACGCAGGACGGGGCCCTTCAACGGGCAGCAGCTCGCTCCGGCGTCAAGATCTACCGCAAAGGAGGAAAAGGCCGATGAAGGACATCACGCCCAAGTTCGAGACGCTGCGGACCGCCGTCGCCGAGGCGTTCGTATCCGCCCCCTCGGACGCGCTTCAGCTGCTCAAGGAGCGCAAGCTGGAGAAGGGCGACGCTTTAGAGCTGGCCCGCGCCGCCGGGGTTATGGCCGCAAAGCGCACGTGGGAGCTGATCCCGTACTGCCACCCGATCCCGATCACCCACTGCTCGATCAACTATGAGTTCGAGCCCGAGGGCGTTCGGGTGCGCTCGGAAGTGAAGGCGATCGCGCCCACGGGCGTCGAGATGGAAGCCCTAACGGCTGTGAATCTTGCGGCCCTCACGCTCTACGACATGCTCAAGCCCCACACGTCTGACATTGAAATTAAGAGCATCCAGCTCGTCGAGAAGCGCGGGGGCAAGTCCGACTGGCGCGACACGCTAGAGCCCCCCGTCAAGGCGCACGTGATCGTGCTCTCGGATAGCGTGGCCGCGGGCAAAAAAGAAGACCGAGCGGGCAAGGCCGTCGTAAACGCGCTAAACGAGGAGCCCTCCGTGGAGGTCGCGGGCTACGACATCTTGCCGGACGACCCCGAGAAGCTTAAGGCGCTCGTCCAGAGGCTCGTGGACGAGGGGGTCGATCTGATTTTAACCGTGGGCGGGACGGGGCTTGCCCCGACGGATCGGACGGTGGAAGCGCTCAAGCCCCTCATCGAGCGGGAGGTGCCCGGGATCATGGAGGCGGCCCGCGCCTACGGCCAGAAAAGAACGCCCTATGCGATGCTCTCCCGGGGGATTGCGGGGTTAGTGAAAAACACGCTCATTATTACATTGCCGGGGAGCACCCGCGGCGCCACGGAGACGATGGAAGCGCTCTTCCCCGCGGTGCTGCACGTCTTCTACGTGATGCGAAAGCTCCCCCACGCCCACGGGTATCGCTGAGCGCTTATCAATGGTTGGGGTCAGGAGCCGGAATCGCCCCAGGCTTTCAGCAAGGCCCTCCCGCGGGGCTTGGGGATCTCCCGGCCTTCCTTCTTAGCCGTCTGGAGCCAAAGCTCCATGGCCACCTTGATCTCTCGGAGGGCCTCCTCCTCGGTCTCGCCGAAGGCGGAGCATCCGGGCAGCTCCGGCACCACGGCGATGTACCCCCCGTCCTCCTCGCTGTAAAAGATCTCAATCGCGTACTTCTGCTTCTGCCCTTTCATCTTCATCGTCCTCGGCCTCCAAGAGGTTGTACTTCTCGACGACCTTGAGGAACTGGCGCACCTGGTAGGGTTTCGCTTTCCCCTTCACGTCTTGGAAGTTGAGCAACTCCCGAATCCCCTCCCGGACGTATATTTATTCGGTGGCTTCCCTTGCTGCCTCAGGGCTTGACCCCGAAGACTTCTGCAGCTCGACAGAGCTCTGCGAAGCGCACGTCCTTGGGGTTGCGCTTGAGCTTCCGATAAAGCTCCTCCCGTGCCTTACGCCCCATTGTCTCGGGGATCATAAGCTCCCGCGCATGGCAGGGCAAGCGAGATCGTACGTGATGCACAATCTCCTGTAAGCTCGCAGGCATCGTCGAGTACCTCAGCCTATGTTCTCTCGCAATCGAGGGGCGAAGAGCCTACGGGGATCACAGGGTTCTTTGTAGGGGTGCTCCCGGCCTGCTGCGTACATTGGGACGTTGACATCGAGGAAGTATTCGCCCTCAACGGTCATCGGACTCCGAAGCCCCCTTTAGGATTTCCGCCTCCATCTGCGGCCAATCGGCGACGGGTGCCTCAAGGGAGAGCAGGCTCCTTAAGGCTTCTCGACGCCGTCGACGTGCAATCTCGTGGAGATATTCCGCTACGATGGCCTCTCGAATGAGGACGCTCACCGGCTTGCCCTGCTCGCGCGCGATCTCGAGGAGTTGCTCGTATTGCTCCTCGGTGAGCACCGTTTGGACTCGCTTGGTATATCGCCGTTCGGAGCGTACCGCCAAGGTCATCACCTTCTTATCAGCTTAGGGCGATCATCTCCTTGAGAGGCTACCCATGGACGGGGGCGTCGTCCAGCCTTGCCCCAAGCGTGAAAGGGGAAATACAATGGCCCGCGATGAGCAAAGCGGTACGCTGGAGCTGACCGATCCCAGCCAGCCCGCTTCCGAGGTCTTCTTCCGGGAGATCGCGATCGCTCTCGAGCCGATGGAACCTTAGGCCGACAGACAGAACGAACAGAACGAAACGGAGTCAAACACCCCAATCCCCATGGATGCCCTCTGGACCCTCGCGCCCCTGTATTTGATCGCCTCGTTCCTCTACTCCGCGGTGGGTCACGGGGGGGCCTCCGCGTACCTGGCCCTGGCCGCGCTGGTGGGCCTCCCCCGCGAGACGATGGTCCCGATCGCGCTCGCGCTCAACGTGTTGGTGACGTCGCTGGGGCTGTGGCACTACAGGCGGGCCGGACACTTTCGGCCGAGGCTCCTGCTCCCCTTTGTAGTGACGTCGGTGCCCATGGCCTTCGTGGGCGGCTCGTTGGAGATCTCCCCGGAGCTGTTCGCCCTGCTGCTGGGAACGGCGCTGCTCCTCGCGGCCCTGCGCCTGCTGGGCTTGAGCCGCACGATGGCGCCCGCGCGCGGCGAAGCGGAGCCCCGGCGGCTCTGGCCCTTGGGGCTTGCACTGGGGGCCTTGCTAGGCTTCCTAGCCGGATTGATTGGGGTGGGCGGCGGGATCTTTTTGAGCCCCCTGTTGCTGTTCCTGGGCTGGGCCGACGCCAAGCGCACCGCGGCCGTCTCCGCCGCGTTCATCTGGCTGAACTCCTTGAGCGGGCTCGCGGCCCACGCGCTTCGGGGCTCGCCGGACTGGGGGTTGCTGTTGCCCCTGCTGATCGTCGTGGCCGTAGGTGGCGGGCTCGGTTCCCGGCTCGGGGCGCGGCGCTTCTCGCCCGTCATAATTCAGAGGCTGCTCGGGGTCGTCCTGCTCGTGGCCGCCGCCAAGTTGCTGCTCCAAGCCCTTACGGGCTAAGCTTCCCCTGCGATGAAGGAACTCATCTCCGTGGACGAGGCGTTTCGGCTCTACAGCAAGCACATCTCGCCGCTGCCCGCTGAGGAAGTCGAGCTGGAGCGGGCGCTTTATCGAGTGCTCGCCGAGGACGCGCTCAGCGCTGTGGATCTGCCCCCCTTCCCCCAGAGCGCGATGGACGGCTACGCCTTGCGCGCTCAAGACACCCAAAGCGCGACGCCCGAGCGGCCCGCCAGGCTCAAGCTCGTCGGCGAGGTGCCTGCCGGGGCCCTTCCGGAGATCCCCAGGATCGGCCCCGGTGAAGCGGTGCGGATCTTCACGGGCGGCCACGTCCCGGAGGGGGCCGACGCCGTGCTGCGCCAGGAGGACGCCCGCGTCGAGGACGGCATTCTGGTTGTGGAGGAGCCCGTGCCGCCGGGGCGGGACGTGCGCCGCCGGGGTGAGGAACTGTCGGCGGGGTTCCAAATCGCGAGGGGAGGCGAGCGCCTGACGGCGGGCCACATCGCGGCGCTGGCCATAGCGGGCGTCGCCGCCGTGCGCGTGCGCAGGGAGCCCCGCATCGCGGTGCTGACGACGGGGGACGAGGTCGTCCCGCCCGGTCGGGCGCTGGAGCCCGGCCAGGTCTACGACGCGAACGCGCCCCTGATCGCGAGCTGGCTGCGGGAGCGGGGGTACTCGCGCATCACGACGGAGCACCTGCCCGACGATCTGGGGCGCACGGCGGACGCGCTGGCCCGGGCGCTGGAGGGGAGCGATCTGGTGCTCACGGCGGGCGGCGTCTCCGTGGGCGAGCGCGACTTTGTGCTGAAGGCTGCCGAGCGGGTCGGGGTGCGGCCCGTCTTCTGGAAGGTGAAGCAGCAGCCGGGCAAGCCCCTGTTCTTCGGGCTCTTCGGCGAAAAACCCCTGCTGGGGCTGCCGGGGAACCCCGGCTCCGTCTTCGTGTGCCTGGCCACGCACGTCCGGCGGGTGCTGGATCTGCTGGAGGGGTGCGCGGAGCCGGGGCCGCGCTTCTATGAGGGCATCCTAAGGGAGCCCTTGGAGCGGAGCCCCGAGCGGGAGCGCTGGGTCCGGGCGCGCTGGACCGTCAGGGATGGCAAGATCGAGCTGGAGCCCCTCTCCAAGCAGCGTTCCCACATGATCTCCAACCTCACGGAGTGTACGGCGCTCGTCCGGGCCCCCGCCGGGGAGGGCAGGCTTCCCGAGGGGAGCGCGCTTCCGTGGGTTCCCCTCCGGTAAGCGCCCGGTCCCCCGGAAATTTGACAGCCCTCCGCCGTGGGAGCTATACTCTCCCCGCTATGTCGAAAGAGCTATATCGGAGGCGATATATCCGCGGAGTCGGCTTGGCGCTTGCGGTTTCCCTGGCAGTTCTTTTGGCCTTGGGGGCCGGGGGGGCGTTGTGGGCTCAAGCACAGCCGGAGCCCGTGCGGATGCTCCTGGTGGACGAGACCGAGACCCTGCAGGCGTCCCTTTTGGTGAACGCCATGGCCGCCGCGCTCCAGGGGACGGGGCTCTTCGAGATCGAGGCCGTCTTCCCGGACGTGGACTCCAGCTTTGACGATCCCCTGGGCGAGAACACCACGGGCCGCGTCTACGAGATGATCGTGATCGTCCCCCGGGAGGAGGAGCTTCGCAACTTACGGCAGATCTGGATCGCGACGTGTCCCCTCACCCACGAGACCCGGCCGGAGATCCTCCAAGGGGTCGAACTCATCCAGCGGATGCTCGAGGAGCGGGCGCAGGGGTTGATTCGAGCCCTG
>JALUUA010000003.1 GCA_027021605.1 Candidatus Bipolaricaulota bacterium
GAGACCGGGGGTACCGGTCTCTGCTGCTTAATGCGCTTCTCGTGCTCGATCCGTGAGGGGTCGGCGGATTCGGTTCCGACTTGGAGGCATGACCCTTTCCCCGGCAGCCCGCAAGTGGAGACTTCGAGGGCGCCTACCAAGCGGGGGGAGAGGATAGCAGGGACGGGCGCGGCGTGTCAATAGGTCAGCGCCCCTTGACAGACGGGGTTTCGGTCAAGAGATGAAGGCTCCCCCGGCGGGATCTCGGCCTCCGGGCCGATGGGGACGGGAAAGGCCCGGCTTGCATCCATTTGCGTTGAGCCGAAACCCCGTCCCCTTGTCCGTGAAATCGGAGGAGCGGAACTTGATCACCCGCGGGGGCAGAGGGGGTTCCGCTGCCGGGGGAAGCGTTCTCCCGAGGGGGATGTAGGCGGATTTGCGGCTTGACGACCGTTTTTCTCCTCGTTACCATCTTTCCGTCCGCGGAGGGATGGCCGAGCGGACGAAGGCGGCGGTCTTGAAAACCGCTGGGCGCAAGCCCCGGGGGTTCGAATCCCTCTCCCTCCGCCACCCCGGAGTTGACATTTTCCCGGCGAGTGGGTACGCTTTCCCCTACGCGGAGAGGTGCTCGAGCGGCCGAAGAGGACGGCTTGCTAAGCCGTAGCAGGGGTAAAACTCTGCCGTGGGTTCGAATCCCACCCTCTCCGCCAGCGGCTTCCTGTTCTTCCCTTTCCTGCCATCAGGGAGAGGGCAATCGAGAGCGAAGCAGCGAAGCGAAGCAAGGCGAGGAGGAAGGCCTGTGCTAGGTGGGGGGCTAGCGGTCCCCTGAATCCGCAACCCGCTTCAGCGGAGCCGAAGGGCCGTCTGAGAGGCTCCCGTTGGGAGGGGCACTCCGGGCGGTCGGTGTGGAAGGTCGAGCCCTCTACGGCGCACACTCGCGAACCCCGCCAGGCCCGGAAGGGAGCAACGGTAAGCGGGTCCCTGCGGGTGCTAGAGGATTCCTCGGCCGGAGCCGATCCCCGGAGCGGCCGCCGGACGGGAGTCCCGAAGCGGTCGGCACAGGCCTTCTTGCTGTATTCTCCTTCCTGCCAAGCCTGCCCTGACGCGACGTATTTGCCATTACTGCCTTTTTCTGCGTCAAGGAGTATGATGCGATAAAGAAAATCCTTAAAGACTTAAGGGAAGGCAGAATTTGGGGAAGGAGGGGCCATGGAGGCTTGCCACTTGCCAAATAAACGCGCAAGGAGATTGTTCATATTTTGCTCCTTGCTAACCCTCATATTCGCCTGGTCGTCGACCGTTTGGGTGGGAGGCTTAGCGCAAAACCCGCCCCCTCCTGCCACGAAGCCGGTTGCAGCGGCGCAGAACGGTGTCGTCATTGACCTGTGTGAGGCCATCGATACCTCGGGGAGCATCGATCAGAATGAGCTTGAGCTCCAAATTGAAGGCTTCAAAGCGGCCCTGCATGATGTGCTCCTGCCGGCCACCCAGAACGGCGCTGCGATCAACCTCGCCATTGTCGGGTTTGCCAGCAATGTACGGACGTTTCTCGATTTAACTCCCGTAACCCCGGGGAACGTCGGCGTAATCGAGGCAGCCTATGATGCAATTCTTAACACAACGGATCGCGGGAACACCAACATGGGCGGGGCCATCAACCAATGTCGGGATATCCTGTTGGCAGATGGGAACGCCAACCGTCAGGTGATCGACCTCTCCACGGACGGAAAGCCTACCGCCGGCCCGGACACCGAGCAGGCAGCGACCAACGCCAAGAACGCGGGCATCGAGATCTGGACCCTCGGGGTGGGCAGCGGGGCCGATAACGACTTCTTGGCCAACCAGGTGGCGGGCTGCCCTGCCTCAACCCCCACCTGCGGTGCGAAGAACTTTCCCGTGGAAACCTTCGAGCAGTTCGGCGATGCCATTCGCGAGAAGACCCAAACCATCATCGCCGGACCGAACGACTCCCCCATCGCACGGGAGGATACGGCGACCACGGAACGGAACCAACCGGTCACGATCCGGGTGCTCGACAACGACTCCGACCCCAACAACGATCCCTTAAGCGTGATCGATGTCACCCAGCCGAGCAACGGGACCGTCACGATCAACCCGGACAACACGGTGACCTACACCCCCAACGCGGGCTTTGTCGGGACCGACACCTTCTCCTACACGGTCAGCGACGGGCGTGGGGGTACGGACACGGCCCGCGTCACCGTCACCGTCGTTCCCCAGCTTAATCGCCCCCCGACGGCCGTCGACGACGTGGTTACCACCGGCGTGAACACCCCGGTTACGATCCGGGTTCTGGAGAACGACTCCGATCCGGACGGGGACATTCTTCGGGTCACCCGCATCACGACCCCACCCAGCCACGGCACCGCCGAGGTACGGACCAGTGGGAGCATCCGCTACACCCCAAACGCAGGATTCCTCGGGACGGATTCGTTCGTCTATGAGATCTGCGACGACGGCGACCCGGCCTTGTGCGACACGGCTACGGTCACGATCGAGGTCTCCGTCGGGGGAGGGGGCGTGGGCATCCCGCTCCTCCCGCCTTGGGGCTACCTCCTACTGGTTGTCCTGTTCTCGGCCTTGCTGCTGCGGGAAGCTCAACGGCGGATTCCGGAGAATCCCGCCTAGCTTGGAATTTGGGGATGGGCATGGGAGCGGGCGGCTTTCGCGCCGGGGTTTCGGGAGCGGGAGCAGGGGTGAAGGCAGCGCTTCGTCCGCTGCTCCTCTTCGGGGGGACGCTGTCCCTTTCCATCACGTACCTCCTCAGTCCCCTCAGTCGGCCCCTGCGCACGGCGGTGGAACACCTCTTAGCGTGGACGACCGGGGGGTTCCTGGGCTGGTTTGATCCCACGGTGAGCGTCGCGGGCTCCGTGGTAGCGATCCAGGGATTTGTGGCGAACATCGTCCCTGCGTGCACGGGCCTCTTCACAATGGCGATCTTCCTCTCCGCGGTTCTAGCCCTTCCCTCCCCGATCCAGCAAAAGCTGTACGGGGTCCTGTTGGGGATCGCAGGGATCTTGGCCTTCAATTGGGTGCGCATCGTGACCCTCCTCTTAATTGGGGCCTACCTTCCCGACGCCCTGGATTTCATGCATTTGGTCGTCTGGCGCTCCTTGCTGATCTTTTTTGCCCTCTTCCTGTGGCTCCGTTGGGCAAACGGCATAGCCCCGCGCCCGCGCCATGCCGCGTCGTGACCTACGCCGTCTACGTCGTGACCTGCTCCGAGGGTTTGCCGTCCGCTTCCTCTTGAGCCTCCTTCCGCTTACTGCCCTCTGGTATGCGGTGGCTCCGGCGTACACCGCGACGATCTTCGCCGGAGCCAACCTCCTCTTCCAATGGGACCGCCCCCCCGTGGCCCGCGTGGGGGAATCGGACGGCACGCTCTACGCCTATCACTTAACTGCTGAGGGCCCACAACCCGTCTTCGCCTTTGAGAAGTACGGATTGTTCTTCAACGTGATCGTCCTGGTCGCTGTGGTCCTGGCTTCCCCGGGTCTGCGATGGACCGAGCGGGCACCGCGGGCAGGGATCGCGCTCGTGGGGCTGGCCCTTATCCACGTGCTCTTCGTGGTCGTGGAGGTGAAGGCACAGTTTGTTAACTTAGGTTTGATCCCTGCGAGCCCCGCGGGGGCCTACGGACTCAACTGGCTGGCGGTGCTGTTGGGCCCGGTGGGCGAGGCGCTCTTCCCGCTCCTGATCGCAGCCCTCCTCACCGGGCGGGCTTGGAAGGAAGCGCTCGGATTGCGGTTCTCCACGCAAGTCCTCCCAGCTTCGGTTGGGCGCAATGCCCCCTGCCCCTGCGGGAGCGGGAAGAAATATAAGCACTGCTGTGGGGGGGTCAACTCGTAGCAGAGTTAGGATAAGTAGCTGACGCGATGTGCGAGTTTCTAATGAGCCAACAATTGGTCGAGCTGCAGCGGCTCCCTCCCCTGCTGAAGGTTGAGGTAGACCCCCAAGGTGTGGCTCAACACCTTGCGGTAGACCCTCACCCCCAAGTGCCACAGGTCCCGTGCCCAGGTCCGCTTGGCCCCAAACCGCTCCACCAACTGTCCGATGACCGTCTCGATCCGCCTCCGCTTCCGGGTCAGCCACCGGCTCCACTTCCCCGGGTCCTGCGCGCGCCGCTTGGGGGGAGCCAACAACTCCAAGCCCCTCTCCCGCAGCTCCTGCTTCAGATCGGGAGCCCAATAGTTGCGATCTCCCAACGCCCAGCCCCTCGCTCCGGCCAGCACCTCGGGGGCCATCTCCTTGTCCGAGCCGTTGGCCGGGGCCAGCACCACTTCGGTGATCACTCCCGGCCAACTCACCCTAAGGTGCCAGCGGAACCCGTAGAAGGTCTGCTTGAGCAGCTCGTCATAGCCGAAGGCCGCCTCCCCCACGAAGCGGCGACAGCGCTTGGCCCGAGCGAATTGGCAGACATACAGGGGGAAGCTGTCTATGATCGAGACGTAAGGATCGTAGGGGATCTGCCGGAGCAAGTAACGCCACAGCCGTTCCTTGACCCGTCCCAGCCGAGCGGCCTGCCGGGCGAACTCGCTGCGGTGGACCCCTGCCAGAGCGGGAAAGAGATCGAGCCAGTGCCAGCGGAAGTAGGTGAAGATCCCCTCATCCGTGTCGTAGCCCAGAAACTCCCCTACGATCTCCATGGTAAGGACCTCGCTGTCGCTCAGGGTAGGGCGAGGCCCGCGACGGCGCCAAGGAGTGCGGTTCCCAAACAGAACCTTGAGGGAGTCGTCGACCCAGACGAAGACGGTTATAATGAACTCCATAAGAGACATGGTTCCCCTCCTTGGTTTGGTTCTTCTCATAGTGCCGATCAAGGTAGCGGGAACCATGTTCTTTCTTCAACCCCCAAAACTCGCACGGCACCGTTAAGAAATGGAGAAAACCTCCTTGAGGACGAGATGATGATTGTGGAACCAAGCGAACATCCGCAGCCAACGGGTGATGCTCCGATGATC
>JALUUA010000004.1 GCA_027021605.1 Candidatus Bipolaricaulota bacterium
CCCGCGATGACCCCGATGGTCGTCGTCTTGCCCGCCCCGTTGGGGCCCAGGAGCCCGAAGAACTCCCCGCGCTCGATGGTAAGCGTCAAGCGCTTGACGGCCTCGACGCGCTTCCCCTTGGCCGTGTACGTCTTGCTCAGCCCCTCGAACGCGACGGCCGTCTTCCCGTCCCCCCCGCTCATGGGCGATCCTCCGACGCCGCCGACGGCGTCAAGCTCCTCAAGATCTGCTCCCCCATCCCGATAGTGGCCTCCAGGGTGATGCGATAGGCCCGCTCCAGCTCCTCGGGGTCGGCGTTCAGAAAGCCGGGGTGGCCTTCGCTGAGCACCCGCAGCGAGCGATAGAAGGCGTGGAGCAGCTCCCCCGTGACGCCCTCCACCCGAAGGCCCCTCAAACAAGCCGCCTCGTACGCCTCCCGGCGGTAGCCCTCGGCGAACCCTTCGGCCTCGGAGGCGTCGGCCTCCGGATCGAGGGAGCGCAGATCCCGCCGCAGCCGCTCGAGATTCCCGCGGATCTCGTCGAGAAGCTTCGGGAGAAGCTCCTCCATGCGGGATCACCTCGATCCCGATCCCGACCCAGACCCGAACCCAGCCCCGAATTGCCCTCGGAGTTCGGCTTCCCGTCGCAGCCGCGCGCCGTCGAGCGGCCCGCAGAGGAGGCAGTGCAGGTCGTCGGGGTCGTCGGCGTTGACGAAGAGGTCGTGGACCTCGCGCTCGTCGCCTCCGAGATCGATGACGAAGTGCATGTCCAGGCGGGGTCCTGTCTCGCGGCGGTAGCGCCGCCCGTCCGGAAAGGCCAGCAGGGCCTCCCCGAACGCCAGCGCCGAGCGCTGCTCCTCGGAGAGCGCCTCGACGTCGCTCCAGCTCTGCACGGAGATCTGTTCCACCGTTTCACTTCACATCCTTCGCGCCTTCGCGCCCGTTCTAAGCCATTGTAGCAAAACGTGTCCCGTTGATCTCCTCAAGGGAGTGCGCTATGCTCGTGCATCATGGCCGAACGAAGACCCCGATTCAACGACCGGAAGCGCGTCCTCGAGGTCGCCCGCCGCCTGGAGGCGAAGTACGGCCCGATCCCCTGGCGCTCCCACGGCGACCCCCTGGACGTGCTGATCAACACGATCCTCTCCCAGAACACGAACGACGACAACCGCGATCGGGCCTACGACGCGCTGCTTGCGTGCTACGACCGCGACTACGACGCGATCGCCCACGCGCCCCTCGACGAGCTGGCGGAGACGATCCGCCCCGCGGGGCTCCACCGCCAGAAGGCCGCGCGCATCCAGAAGATCCTCAAAGAGATTAAAGCCGAGCGGGGCTCGTACGATTTGAGCTACCTGCGCGATCTCCCCCGGGAGGAGGCCCTTCAAGAGCTGTTAAGGTTCGACGGCGTGGGCAAGAAGACGGCGGGCATTGTGCTCACGTTCAGCCTGGGAAAGCCCTACTTCCCCGTGGACACGCACATCACCCGCATCACGAAGCGCTTGGGGCTCGTAAAGAAAAACGAGGACCCGCACGACGTAATGAACGCCTTGGTGCCGAAGGAGCTGCAATATCAGCTTCATCTGCACCTCATCCGCCACGGGCGCGAGGTGTGCAAGGCCCGCAAGCCCCGCTGTGGGGAGTGCGTCATCCGGGACCTTTGTCCTTTTCCCGAAAAGCAAACCTAGCGTTACGTTCACCGGGCCCAAACGTTGCTACAAGCATGCAGATCCCCTATAATGCCGTAACGCTGAGGCACGGAGGGGATTTGAGTGCGTACCGGCATCACGTTTGACGATGTGCTGCTCGTCCCCCGGCGCTCGGCCGTCCTCCCCGACGAAGTGGATGTAAGCACCCAACTCACCCCCCGCCTTCGCCTGAACATCCCCATACTGAGCGCCGCGATGGACACGGTCACGGAAGCCCGCATGGCGATCGCCATGGCCATCGAGGGGGGCGTCGGGGTCATCCATCGCTATTTGAGCCCCGAGGAGCAGGCCGAGGAGGTCCGCAAGGTCAAGCGCTACGAATCGGGGGTCATCAAGGACCCCTTCACCCTGCACCCGGACGACCCCGCCTGGAAGGCCCGCCGCCTCATGCGCGAGAAGGGGATCTCCGGGGTGCCGATCGTCGACTCCGAGGGGAAGCTCGTGGGGCTGGTCACATCGCGGGATCTGCAGTTCCAGACGGACCCGGAGGTCCCCCTCTCTCAGGTGATGACCCCGCGCGAGCAGCTCATCGTCGCGCCGCCCGACGTCGACCTGGAGAAGGCTAAAGAAATTCTGTACGAGCACCGGGTGGAGAAGCTGCCCCTCGTCGACGAGCACAACGTGTTGCGGGGGCTCATCACGATCAAGGACATCCGCAAGGCGGAGGAGCACCCCCACGCCTGCAAGGACCCCCGCGGGCGGCTCATCGTGGGCGCCGCCGTCGGGACGGCCATGGACCTAAAGCGCGAGGAGCTCCTCCTGGAAGCCGAGGTGGACTTCCTGGTGGTGGACACGGCTCACGGCCACTCGGAGAACGTCCTGCGCAAGGTGAAGCTCTTAAAGAAGGCGTTCCCCGAGGTGGACGTGATCGCGGGGAACGTGGCCACCGCCGAGGCGACCCGGGATCTCATCGAGGTGGGCGCGGACGTCGTCAAAGTGGGCATCGGGCCCGGGAGCATCTGCACCACCCGGGTGATCGCGGGCATCGGCGTGCCCCAGCTTACGGCCGTGATGGACTGCGCCGAGGTTGCAAAGGAGGCGGACGTCCCCCTCATCGCCGACGGGGGAATTCGCTACTCCGGTGACATCGTGAAGGCCCTGGCCGCGGGGGCCCACGCCGTCATGCTCGGAAGCCTCTTGGCCGCCACGGAGGAGTCCCCCGGCGAGCTTTTCACCCTGAGGGGCGAGACCTACAAGACCTATCGGGGCATGGGATCGGTTACGGCGATGAAGAGCGCCCGCGATCAAGAGAAGCGCTACTTCTGGGACGAGACCCGCGAGGAACCCATCGCCGAGGGGATCGAGGGGCGGGTAAAATACAAGGGCAAGGTCGCCGACGTGCTCCACCAGCTCGTAGGAGGGCTTCGGGTGGGCATGGGCTACCTGGGGGCCCCCGATCTCAAGGCACTCCGGGAGAACGCGGAGTTCCTGCAGATCACCCACGCGTCCGTGATCGAGTCCCACCCCCACGACGTGCAGATCACCCGCGAGGCCCCGAACTACCGCTTCGAGGAGCGCTCGTAGCGCTTGGCCTCACCTCGCCCGCGGCATCTGTTGACACCCGTGGGCCCTTTGTGCTATAAGCCCCCGCAGGCAAAATCCTCAGAGAGGGGTGGAACGACGATGCAGTGTCGGATTTGGCGGCTTACGGCGATCGTGGTCCTGGGGATGGTCCTCACCTTGAGTGCGGGTTCCCTTCAGGCCCAGCAGCCCACCTACAAGGTCTGCTCGGACATCCCCTGGGCACCGTTCGAGATGGTGACCGAGGGGGGCGAGTTCTTCGGGTTCGACATGGACGTGATGCGGGCCCTGGCGGTCCTGGGCGGCTACCAGATCGAGATCCAGAACATGGCCTTCGACTCGATCATCCCCGCGGTCCAGGCGGGGACGTGTGACATCGGGGCCTCGGGCTTTACCATCACCGCCGAGCGCGAGCAGGCGGTCGACTTCTCCAACCCCTACTGGCTCTCCAACCAGGCCGTGCTGATCCGCCAGGACTCGGGATGGACCTCCCTCGACCAGGTCTTCTGCTGCGGGAACAGGATCGGGGCCCAGCGCGGCACGACCGGGGCGGCTTGGGTCGAGGAGAACCTCGTCAACCAGGGCGTCGACGTCGAGCTGGTCCTCTATGAGACCTACCCCCTGGCCGTCCTCGATCTGGTCAACAAGCGCATCGACGCCGTGGTGCAGGACGAGCCTGCCTCGCAGCAGTCGATCCGGGCCTACCCCGACGTGCTTACGATCGTGGGGATCATCGAGACGAACGAGTACTTCGGGTTCAACGTCGCCGAGGGCGACCCGAACGGGCTGCTCCCCGTGATGAACCGCGGGATGACCCAGCTGGGCCTCCAGCTGGACCTCCTGCTGACCGAGGCGGGCTGGAAGGTCGCCCTGCAGATCACCCCCGGCAGCCCCTGGGACAACCTAGTGAAGGCTTACTTCGGCGCGGACGCCGAGACCGTCACCGCGGCCTGGCTCGCCTGCAAGGACGGGATCTTGAACGCGCAGAGCTACGACGACATCGCGGCCTTTGCCCAGTGCATGGCGGACGAGACGGGGCAATAGCACCGCAGACGGCGACATGAACACGAGCGGGTAAGACGAGGGAACAAGGAAAAAAGGGGAGAGGGGACGACGGCAGCCCCCTCTCCCCTTTTGCTGCCATCGGGGAAACCCGGTAGAGGGGCCGGAGCCGGAGTAGGCGACCGACCCCAAACCCAAAGCAAAGTGGGGATGTGAACACGGATGGACCTCGAGGGGCTGCTCATCATCGGGAGGAACCTGCCGCTGTTCCTGCGGGCCACCCTGCTCAACTTGGGGTTGCTCGCGGGGCTGATCAGCCTGGGATTTCTCGTGGGAATCCCCATCGCGCTGCTCCAGGTCTACGGGGTCCGCCCGCTTCGGGTGCTGGCCTCGGCCTGGGAGGGGTTCTTCCGCGGGGTGCCGGCCCTGGTGCTCTTGTTCCTCTTCTTCTTCGGGCCCGCGCAGTTCGGGGTGCAGCTGAGCGCTTTTACGGCGGCCGTCCTGGCGTTGGGCTTCCGCTCCTCGGGGTACCAGTCGCAGATCTTCCGCGGGGCGATCCAGTCCATCCCGCGAGGGCAGATGCTCGCCGCCCGCTCCATCGGGATGTCCCGCCTCCAGGCGATCCGCTGGGTGATCCTCCCCCAGGCGCTGCGGCTGGCCATCCCCGCCTGGTCCAACGAGTTCTCCTCCGTCATCAAGGACACGACCCTGGCCTACGCCATCGGCGTAAACGAGGTCCTCCGCCACGTGCGGTATATCACGGATCGTTACTACGAGCTGGCGATGCCCGCCTATCTGACCGTGGCCCTGATCTTCCTGGTGCTCACCTATGGGGGCAACTGGCTGCTGGGGCGCTTGGAGCGGCGCTTGGCGCTGCCCGGATTCCAGATGCGGGGGGTGGAGACCGCCCACTGACCCCTACGGGCTGCACGACGGGGACACCGGGGCTGACCATGGGAAACGGCTACACGTCGAGGAAGGGCGAAGTCGTCTTGCGGGTGGAGGACCTCCACAAGCGCTACGGGCGCGAGGAGGTCCTCAAGGGGGTCTCCTTTGAGGTCCGCCGCGGGGAGACCAAGGTGATCATCGGCCCCTCGGGGACGGGGAAGAGCACGCTCTTGCGCTGCATCACGCGCCTGACGGAGCCCGATCGCGGCCGGATCTGGCTCGGGGACATCGAAGTAACGGGGCGTGGGGTGGACCTCAACCGCGTGCGGGCCTCCATCGGGTTCGTCTTCCAAGACTTCAACTTGTTTACGCACCTTACCGCGCTGGACAACGTCCGGATTGGGCTCCTTAAGGTGAAAAAGCTCCCCAAGGAGAAGGCGACGGAGATCGCGCTCAAGCAGCTGGAGCACGTGGGGCTAGCCCACAAGGCGGACGCCTACCCCGCCGAGCTTTCCGGCGGCCAGCAGCAGCGGGTGGCCATCGCCCGGGCCCTGGCGATGGAGCCCAAGCTCATCCTGTTTGACGAGCCCACCAGCGCCTTAGATCCCGAGCTCATCGGGGAGGTGCTCGACGTCATGGTCGCGCTGGCCAAGGAGGGGATGACGATGGTCGTGGTCTCGCACGAGATGGGCTTTGCGGGCACGGTGGCCGATGAGATCATCTTTATGGAGGGCGGGGTGATCGTGGAGCAGGGGCCGCCGGACCAGCTCTTCCGGCAGCCGAAGCACCCCAGGACGGCGGAATTCCTGCATAAGATCACGGCCCTCTACGGGGAGACGGGCTAAGAAAGGGAGATGGACAAGATCGAAATCGGCGGCTTGGTCTTCGATCCGGCTTGGCTTCCCAAGCTGGGGGAGGGGCTGGTCGTCACCCTCGAGATCACAGGGCTGTGTATCGCCATCGGGATCGTGCTGGGGCTGGTTTTGGCGATTCTGCGGGTCTACGGCCGCGGACCCCTGTATTGGCTGAGCAGCCTTTACGTCCAATTTTTCCGGGGCACCCCCCTATTGGTACAGCTGCTTATGATTTACTACGGACTCCCCAGCTGGGGGATCGTGCTTTCGCCCTTTCTGTCGGGCGTGATCGCGTTGGGGCTCAACACGGCGGCCTACCAAGCGGAGTACTTCCGCGGGGCAATTCAAGCGATCCCGCGGGGGCAGATGCTCGCCGCCCGCTCCCTGGGCATGAAGCGCGCCCAGGCGATCCGCTACATCATCCTCCCCCAAGCGTTACGGCTGGTGATCCCCCCGTGGTCGAACGAGCTCATTCTGATGCTGAAGTACTCCTCGATCGTGTACATGGTCACGGTGATGGACCTCATGGGCGCGGCCAAGACGATCGCGGCGCGGACCTTCCGCTACTTTGAGGTCTTCATCCTGGTGGCGCTCATCTACTTGGCGATCGTCTTCTTGCTCTCCTGGCTTTTGCGCCGCCTCGAGGAGCGGGTGCGGGTCCCCGGGCTGGGGATCGAGCGGGGATCCGCTCACTAAAAGCTCATGGTTTCCCCCAGGGGGGCTCAATATAGCGGCAGACGTGGTACTCCGTTTTCTTGCTGTAGAAGTAGACAGCGGGTAGATCAACCCGTTGCGCCTGTACCAGCAAGTAAGGATAAACGATAACGGCGGGCACCGCGCAACCGAAGCCCAGCGTTTCGATCTCCGAATATCGAATTTCCAACTTGCCCTGGACGACTCGAATTCCCTCGATCCGGACCCGGTAGACGGGGTAGGGTCGGGTTCCCAAAAAGAGGGCAATGCCCATCTCCCGGGAGAAGTCGATCTCAGGAGGCTCCCCACAACTTTGGGGGTTCTCGAAGGCTTCGCTCCACACCCGTTGAAGTTGAGCGTAGTTCCGGATGACCACGACGGTTCGTTCGGGAACGCGGGCCTCACAGGGAGGGTTGAGGGTTGCAAAGTTCACCGCGCCCTCCGGCGCAACGACGATCACCCGCTGTGCTGTTGCCTCTAGGCCCTCCGAGTCCCGCACCCGCAAGGAGACCGTGTACCATCCGGGTTTCTCGTAGCGGTGCGAGATGACGTGTAGCACATCCCTGGCTTGCGTTCCGTCGCCGAAGTCCCACTCGTATTCCACAATTCTTCCCCGACGGGAGAACGACCGAGAAGCGTCGAACTCCACGGTGTCCGTGTCCGGCCAGCGCACATCAAAGGCCGCATGGGGATATCCCGTAATGGCAGAGGCAGGCGGAGACTCCTCCCCTTCCCACAGCCCGAGGCAGCCTCCGAGCAAAGTAAGGAGCCCGGCGACCCCCGGCAGAATCCATCGACTGGCCCCCTGCATCTCGCATCACCTTCCAGTCTCCAACGAGCCGGACATCTAACAAGGGACGTATTCCGTCCGACGATGGGGTAGAGAAAACAGGGGCAGGTCCACCCTTGGTACCCGGAGGATCACGACGAAGCGGCTTGGATGCGGCGGAGCGGCGCGCGGGTGACACCCCGGTGCAAGCGCTAAGCGAACTCTTGTGTATTCAACCTCGAGTCGCCCTTCCCGCACGCCAAGCCGATGCACCTCCAATCGAGCAGAGGGATCGTTTGCAATCAAGGCGACCACCATCTCGTTGGGAAAATTGACCGAGGGAGGCCTGCCTCTCTCCTGAAGTCCCCCGAAGACCTCCACCCAAAGCCGTTGGAATTCAGCTGGGTTGCGGGCACGTACGGCTTCCACCTGCTCGGTACTGGGGAGCACGCCGTAAGGGCTATAGCCTTCGTGAATTGTCTCAAAAGGGATATCTCCTTCCGGAACGACGTGGATAACCTGCTGGGCGTAAGCCGTCTGCTGCGCCTCATTGAAGACTACAAGTGAGATTGTGAAGCGTCCCGGCAGCTCATAGCGGTGTTGAACAACGTGTAGGGGGGTATAGATCCGGTGGCCGTCCCCCAAGCTCCAGCGATATTGAACGATACGCCCTCCCCGTGCGGACAGGGACCGAGAGGCGTTCAACTCAACGGTGTCGGTGTCAAGCCAGCGCACGTCAAAGGCTGCCTTGGGACGCGGATATGTTAAAGCCCCCGTGGAATCCGTCGGCTCTTGAGCTGGGAGACATCCCCCCAGAACCGGGAGCATTCCCAGCGCTAGGAGGAGACTCCCACGCGTCGCGCTCCACCGCATTACCCCTCACCTGCCTTTAGGCCATTACTCCTATATAGGGGAACTTCCGCCACCGGGGCAAACCGTGAAACTTTCGCGCGCAGCTCGGGTATATAAAGCGCTTCTCGGGTTGGTTAGGTGCAGCCTGCGCAAGGAAGCACAAGGAGCGGAATCATGAGGGAGATGAGATGACCTCCTTTGCCTAAAGCCGGGCCGAGGCGGGCCTTCGGAAGGGGCACCAGGGTTTTGCCCGCGGGATTGCTCACCGCCTCCTTGTCCGCGGGATTTTTCCCCAGTGCCCCAAAAGAACCCGAGGTCCGCGGATGCCAGAAAGGCCCAGGCCGAGCTTGCTCCCCGTCCCGAGCGGGGAGCCCCTAAGCCCCCTCCCATCCTCACCGCACCGGGCGGCCCCTCCAAGGGCCGCCCGCCCCACCTTCTTGGCTCTTAGTTGCTTGCTCCAACCTTTGCCGATAGCATGAGTATGACTTCACTCATACCCATGGAGGCGATGCTACTGTGGCAGCCCGTACCGTGAAAGTAGCCATCAGCCTGCCGAAAGAGGAGTTCGACGCCGTAGAGCGTCTACGACAGGAGCTGGGTCTCTCCCGCAGCGCGCTCATCGCCCGAGCCCTCCGCGCTTGGCTGGAAGAGCGAAGCGAAGAGCAACAAATCCGCCGCTACCTCGAAGGCTACCGCCGAAACCCGGAGTCGGAGAAGGAGATCGCCGAGGCGGCGTCCCTCGCCCTTCACATCCTCCCTTAGTACCCTCCCTTAATGCGTCGCGAATTGCGATAGTTTAACAACCATGCACCCCCGGTCCCTGATCGAGCCGTGAATTCGCCCGCGGAGTGGGGTACACTTCGCCCGACCGACCATGGCCGACTCCCGAAAGACCCTAGAAGAGCTGCAGAAACGCAAGGCACGCGCCCTCCAAGGCGGCGGTCCCGAGCGCGTCGAGCGCCAGCACAAGGCCGGGAAGCTCACCGCCCGCGAGCGCTTAGAGGTCCTGTTGGACGAGGGCAGCTTCCGCGAGCTCGACATGTTGGTGACCCACCGCATCACCGACTTCCCGCTGGAGAAGATCCCCGGCGACGGCGTGATTACGGGCTACGGCACGATCCACGGGCGCAAGGTCTACGTCTTCTCGCAAGACTTCACCGTATTTGGGGGCTCCCTGTCCAAGGCCCACGCGGAGAAGGTCTGCAAGATCATGGACCTCGCTCTGAAAGCCGGGGTGCCCGTCATCGGGCTCAACGACTCGGGCGGCGCCCGCATCCAGGAGGGGGTCGTGAGCTTAGGGGGCTACGCCGACATCTTCCTGCGCAACACCCTGGCCTCGGGGGTGATCCCCCAGATCTCGGCCATCATGGGCCCCTGTGCGGGCGGGGCCGTCTACTCCCCTGCGATCACGGACTTCATCTTCATGGTGCGGGGCACGAGCTACATGTACGTCACCGGCCCCGCGGTGGTCAAGACCGTCACCCAGGAGGAGGTCACCCACGACGAGCTGGGCGGCGCCCAGGTCCACGCCGAGCGCTCGGGCGTAGCCCACTTCCTCGAGGAGAACGACGTCGAGTGCCTGGAGCGCATCCGCGAACTTTTAACTTATCTGCCCCCAAATAACCGCTCCGACCCGCCCGTCCTCCCCACCGACGACCCGCCGGATCGCCGCGAGGAAGCGCTAAGGGAGCTAATCCCCGACGACCCGGCCAAGCCCTACGACATGCGCGAGGTCATCAAGCTCGTCGTCGACGAGGGGTCGTTTTTGGAGGTCCATCGCCATTATGCCCCGAACATCCTCGTGGGGTTCGCGCGTCTCGGCGGAAAGACCGTGGGGATCGTGGCCAACCAGCCGGACGTGCTCGCAGGGGTTCTCGATATAGACGCCTCCCTGAAGGCTGCCCGTTTCGTGCGGTTCTGCGATTGCTTCAACATCCCCCTTGTTACGTTCGTGGACGTGCCGGGATTTTTGCCGGGGACGGACCAGGAGTGGCGGGGGATCATCAAGCACGGGGCCAAATTGCTGTACGCCTACGCGGAGGCGACCGTCCCCAAGCTCACGGTGATCACCCGCAAGGCGTATGGGGGCGCCTACGACGTGATGAGCTCCAAGCACATCCGCGGGGATTTTAACTTCGCTTGGCCCACGGCCGAAATTGCCGTGATGGGGCCCGAGGGGGCCGTCGAGATCATCTACCGCAAGGAGCTGGCCCAGGCCGACGATCCCGAGGCCCTCAAGGCCCAATTTGTGAGGGAGTACCGCGCGAAGTTCGCCAACCCCTACGTGGCCGCGGAGATGGGCTACGTAGACGACGTGATCGACCCCGCCGAGACCCGGCCCCGGCTCATCGAGGGGCTGGAGATGCTCGCCTCCAAGCGGGATCAGAACCCCTGGAAGAAGCACGGGAACATCCCCCTGTAACATCCCCCCCGTAGCGTCCGTGGCCGAATAGCCAACTTTGGAAGGGGATGGGTGTCCTTGACCCCGAGGAGGGCCTTCCCGTAGGCTGCAGCGAGAGCCACGGGAGGCGATGCCCTTGAAGACTCGAACGTTTCGATGGAATCCCCGCTTCCTGATTGCCATAGCGCTGGGGGTGGTCTTGGTCTGGGTCTGGGGAGCCCCCTGGGCGTGGGGGCAACCCTACGGTTGGGAAGAAGCGGCCGAGGAGTCCTACTGGTATTCCCTCTACAACGCGGAGGCGCTGGCCGGGTCGGGCTTGGGCGTGATGGAGGACGGGCTCTTGATCTGGCCCTATGCGGCCGGACTGCCCCTCTATGTGCAAACGCAGAGCACGAAGTGGTCCGAGCGCACCCTCGATCGGCGGGTGACAACGGAGGCCGTGGCCTGGACGGCTGCGGCTTGGCTGGCCCACGCCAAGCAACTGGATCGCCTTCACGACCGCGGGATCGCCGCCCAGGAGGATGCCCTGACGGCGATCGACTTCGGGATCCGCGCCGCGAAGGCGCTGCGCCGGGCCCACACCCAGCTGCGCGATCCCGTCACGGGGCTCTACCGCCGGGAGCTGGCCTCCTCCGCGTTCGCGCTGGGGGACCAAGCCGCCATGCTCCAAGCCCTTTCCGAGCTGATCACGATCGCCGAGGGGTTCCCCCTGTACCGAGGGGAGGTCTCGCGCCCCGAGGCCGCCCGCTGGGCCGAGGAGCTCCTGCGGGCCGTCTGGTCCTACGGCGAGAGAAACCCCGACGGGCTCGGCGGGTCGCCGTACGAGAGGGCGCAGCTTCTGGAAGCGATCTCGGCCCTTCTAGCAGCCTTCGAGCGGGAGCCCCTCGTCTCCGAGATCGCCCCGTGGGTTCACGAGCAGGCAACGGCGCTTGCACAAGAGCTAACCCGTTCGCCGGATGCCCCCACGCGCGACCAGGCCGAGGGCGTCCGGGCTCTTTTGATCGCGTATCGGGTGACGGGGGACCCCGCCCTGCGGGACGCCGCCCTGGCGATCTGGGAGCGCCTTCAGACGCGCTGGGATGACGCCGTAAGCGTCTATCGCCTCACGGACGACCCGAACGATTCCGGGGCGTACGAGTACGCCCTCCGGGACGTGGGCGCGCTGGTGGGAGCCTTCGGGGCCGTCATCTACGAGGCGGGCCTCCTGAGCGCCCGGGAGCGCTTCGCCCGCTTCTTCGAGGCCGTGGTAAAGCGTTCCCGCCTGATGATTGCGGAGGGGCCGGAGGCGGGCGGGGACCTCGACGGCGACGTCGTCCCCTCGCCTCGGGAGGCCGGGGGGGCCTACGGGCGCCCTCCCGTCTTCGCCAGCCGGGTGCGCTTTGACCCCAACGACAACACCTGGTACGTGACCAGCAGCCTCTTCCGCGCGGGCGGGGCGATGTACCTTGCGACCCGACTCCTGTGGCTCGGAACCCGAGAAGGGCAGTCGTATCTCGGCCCGCCCCGGTACGGGCTCCCCGAGAGCGTAAGGGCCCGGCTGATCACGCTCCAAGGGCTGGTCGCGGAGCTTCGCGCCCGCCAGGTCCCCCGCGAGGAGGTCGACGCGCTGAAGGTGCTCTTCAGCCAGGTGGAGGCGAGGGTCCGGGGCTTGAGCGCCCAGGCGTCGGCGGTCGAGCCGCTCACCCAACAGCTCTTCGAGCTACGCAAGGAGGTCGACGGCCTCAAGCAGCAGCTCGCAGACCTGCAGCGCGAGGAGATGGAGGCCGCCCGCGCCCGGATCGCCCGGCGCGACACCCTCACGGTCGTGGGGATGGTGGCCGTGCTCCTCCTGGGGTTTGTGCTCTACCAGTGGGTTCTCCACACCCTACGGCGCCGCGAGGCCCTTTAGGATCATGTTGACGGCGGAGTAGAGGAGCACCGCGCCGAAGAGCCTTCGCAAAAAGACCCGGGGCACGCGGGTGGCCGTGTACGTCCCCAGCTGCGCCCCCACGATGATCCCCAGCGCCAGGGGGAGCGCATAATCTAAGCGCACGTTCCCCTGGACGTAGTGCTGCAGGGAGCCCACGAGCGCCGAGGGGCCCATCACGAACAAGCTGGTGGCCACGGACCGCAAGATGTCCACCCCCAGCAGCAGATTCATGGCGGGGACCATCACCACTCCGCCGCCGATCCCGAAGAAGCCCGAGGCCGTCCCCGCGATGATCCCCACGATCCCCGCTGCAAGGGGCGAGAATCGCTCCCCGGGGTTCTCGACCCCCGCTTGGGTCTCTGAGGGGGGAGAGGGCCGTCGGCGCAGCCACTCGGCCACGGACTTGGGCTCCTTGCCCGTGAGCATCACGCCCGCCACGTACAGCAACAGCACCCCGAAGGCGACGGCCAGCCCCCCGCTGGAGATGTAGCGCGTAAGAAAGGCCCCCAGCCACGCGCCCACCAACGCCGTGGGCAGGAGCACCGCCCCCAGCCGAAAGTCCACCACTCGACGCTTTGCATAGCCCAGGGTGCTCGAGAGGCTGTTAAAGACGATGGCCGCAAGGCTCGTCCCCACGGCGACCTGGGTGGTGGGCACGTAGAAGAACGCGAGCAGCGGGACCATGAAGATCCCGCCGCCCACCCCGATCATGCTGGCCACGAACCCCACGCCCACGGCGGCGACGGCGAGCACGAGGTATTCCATCGTTAGAACCCCATGGCGCAGCCGTCCTTGCGGGGATCGGAAGCCCCGGCCAGCATCCCCGTCTCCGGGTCGATCGCGATGAGCTGCGCTCCCCCGAAGTTCCCGTCCCCCGCAATTAGCTCGTGTCCCCTCTGTGCCAGCTCCTCCTGGATGGCTTTCAGCAAAAGGGGCTCGACGGCGACCTTCCGCCCGCCGTAGTACCGCACCCGCGGGGCCTCGACGGCCTCCTGGGGGTCCATCCCGTGATCCAGAAGATGGCACAAGATCTGCACGTGCCCCTGGGGCTGCATGAACCCGCCCACCACCCCAAAGCTGAGCCACGGCTCCTTCTCGCGAAGGGCCATCGCGGGGATGATGGTGTGGTAGGGGCGCTTCCCCGGCTCCAGGCGGTTGGGGTGCTCCGGGTCGAGCGAGAAGAGCGCGCCCCGGTTCTGCAGCACGATCCCCGTTTCCTCCACCGCGATCCCCGAGCCAAAGGGCATAAACAGGCTCTCGATGAGCGAGACGACGTTGCGCTCCTCGTCCACGACCGTGACGTAGACCGTCCCGCCCTCGAGCGCGCCGGGGGGCCCCTCCTCGAGGGCCCGCTCCCCGATGAGGGCCCGCCGCTCGGCGGCGTACGCCTTCGACAAGAGCTTTGCCACGGGCACCTCCGCGAAACGGGGGTCGGCAATGTAGCGCTTCCCGTCCGCGAACGCCAGCTTCAACGCCTCGATCACCCGGTGGTAGAACTCCGCGGTCGGTCCTTGAGAAGAGAGATCGAAGCCTTCCAGGATGTTGAGCGCCAGGAGCGCGATCAGGCCCTGGCCGTTCGGGGGGTGCTCCAGCACCTCTACACCGCGATACGTTGTGGAAATAGGCTCCCCCCACTCCGGGCGGAACGCCCTTAAATCTTCAAGGGAGAGCGGGCTCCCCAGCCTCTCCAGCTCCGTGACGATGGCGCGGGCGATCGCGCCCTCGTAGAAGGCGTCCACGCCCTCGTGGGCGATCGCCCGCAGCGTCCGCGCTAAGGGCGGGTTGCGGAAGACCTCGCCGGGTTGTGGAGCCCGGCCCCCCGGGAGGTACGTTCGTGCGGCGGCCTCGTGCCGCTTGAGCTTGTCTTCGTGCTGCCGCCACCTTTGGCTCGTGATCTCCAGGACGGGAAAGCCGTGCTCGGCATACCGAATCGCGGGATCGAGTAGCTCTTCTAGGGGTTTCGTCCCGAAGCGCTCGAGGAGGGCCTCCCAGCCGCGCAGCGCTCCGGGGACCGTGACGCTCAGCGCCCCGTCTTGAGGCATCCGTTCGTAGCCCTTTTCCCTAAGCTCGGGGAGGGAGATCTGTCGGGGAGCGGGGCCGCTGGCGTTGAGCGCGTAGACCCTGCGCTCTCTTGCGGGGTAAACGAGGGCGAAGAGGTCCCCGCCGATCCCGGTGCTCATGGGCTCGGTGACGCCCAGAACGGCGACGGAGGCGATCGCGGCGTCCACGGCGTTCCCGCCCTGCCACAGAACCCGGAGCCCGGCCTGGACGGCCAGGGGCTGGCTGGTGGTCACCATCGCGTGGGGGGCTCTTACGGTGGAGCGGCTCTTACATGAAGGACCTTTCCGGTGATAACCCAAGTAGGATTCCCCCCTTCGGGTGCCGTAAGGCACCGATCTTACACCTTGATGCGGCTAAAGAGCCTTAATCCCTCGGGGCCGTACTCCTTCTCGATGCGCTTTGAGTGCTCGAGGACGACACGATAAATGCGCCGCAACTCGGCCACGGGGTCCGGGTGCTCATCCACCCGGAGGTTATGATACATACGGGGATCGGGAGAGGCGACCAACAAGGCAGCCGATTGTCTCCCGCGCTTGTCCCCCCCGGCGGCTTGCCCGGCTTCCAAAGCCCGAAGCAGTCGCTCGCTCAGCTCCTCTCCTGCCGAGGCTTCATACGCCTCAGCCATCGCCTCCACGACCTCCGGTCCGACGAGCATGTTTCCGGCCACGGTGAAGTGCTTCCCCTGGAGGTGGCCCGCCCACCCCACGCATTTCTCGCCCGTGAAGGCGAAGCTCTCCCGGGCGTCTACCCCGTGGAGTTGGCGGAGCTGTCGGTCCGCGTCGGCCTCGAGCAGAGCCTTCAGTGCGACTCCAATGGGCACCTCCGCATCCAGCAGCGCCAGGCCCCGGCGGCCTAAGTCGGTGTTCACGCGGGCCTGCGTCGCGATGGCTCCTTGAAGCCCCACGAACGGCACCAAGCTCCCCACGTTGGGGCGGGCCGTCGAGACGGCCACCCCAAAGCTCTTTGTATGGGAATCGTAAGCTGCAATCGAGAAGGTCATCAGCGTTTCGTCTCCTCCCGGTACTCCCGCACGTCGAAGAGGTCCCGCAGGGCATCCCCCAGGAAGTTGATGCTGAGCACCGTGAGCATGATGGCCAACCCGGGGAAGACGCCCAGCCACCAAGCGCGGGAGATGAACGTTCGAGCATCGCTTAGGATCAGCCCCCAGGTGGGGGTGGTGGGCTTGACCCCCAACCCCAAGAACGACAGGCCCGCTTCGGCCAGAATGGCGTAGGAGACGCTCACGGTCGCCTGGACGATGACGGGAGCCAGGGCGTTGGGAAGGATGTGCTTCCCCATGATGCGCAGATCGGACGCCCCCAAGGAGCGGGCGGAGAGCACGTATTCCTCCTCCCGGAGGGAGAGGACCATGGCGCGGGCAATCCGCGCAAAGTCGTCGAGAAACGCTAACGATACGGCCACGATCACGTTCTCCAGCCCTGTGCCGAAGATCGCGACCAAATAGACGGCGATGATGAAGTTGGGAAAGGCCCACTGCAGGTCGATATAGCGCATGATGAGGCTGTCGAGCCAGCCGCCGTAGTAGCCCGCCAGCAACCCGAGGAATACCCCCACGATCATGGCGAGCCCGACGGTCACCACCCCGACGAAGAGCGAGATCCGGGCCCCGTAAAGGATGCGGCTGAGCAGATCTCGACCGAGATCGTCGGTGCCCAGGGGGTGAGCCGCCGAGGGGGGGAGAAGCATCTCGAACTCCTGGGCTCGGGGGTCGTAGGGGGCAATCCAAGGGGCGAAGATCGCCGAAGCGGTCATCCCCAGAAGCACCAGCAGCCCGAAGAGGGCTTTCTTGTCCCGGCGGAGTACCTTGACCCAGCGCGGCGAACGGCGCCGCGGAAGACCCGCCTCCTCCCGGGAGCGGGGGACGGCTTGAGCCGGGTATTGAACAGCAGCGGACGCGCGGGGTTGTCTATTCTTCATAGCGAATTCGGGGGTTGATCAACGTATAGAGCACGTCAACCAGGAGGTTGGTGAAGACGAAGATGGCGGAGACGACCAAGATGGCCCCTTGGACAACGGGATAGTCGCGGTTGAGGATGCCCTGGATGAGCACCCGCCCCAGGCCCTTGATGGCGAAGACGTTCTCCACGATGACCGCACCCGCCATGAGCAGGGCGAAGGCGATGCCCATGACGGTGATCACAGGGATGAGCGCGTTGCGCAGCGCGTGCTTGAAGATCACCCTCCGCTCGGGGAGCCCCTTGGCCCAGGCTACTTGTATGTAGTCCAATCGCAGCACCTCCAGCATCGCAGAGCGGATCATGCGGGCCAAGATCGCGGAGAACGCCGTTCCCACCGCAATAGCGGGCAAGATCAGGTGCGAAAGCCACGGCCAGAAGCCCTTCGAGAGGGGCACATACCCGATGGCCGGAAGCCACTGCAGGTGGACTGCAAAGACCAAGATGAGCAGGATTGCTAGCCAAAAATCGGGCATGCTCAGCCCCAGGAACGCCAGCACCGTGAACGTGTGATCCCACAGCGAGCCCCGCTTGACGGCGGAGAGGATCCCCGCCGGCACGGCCAACAGCAACGCGATGAGGAACGCCAAGCCCGCCAGGGAGAGCGTTCGAGGGATCGCTTCCTTGAGGATGCGGCTTACGGAGACACGGCTGCCGTAGATGGAGTTGCCCAGATCCCCTTGGAGGACACGCCCCAACCACAAGGCGTACTGTACGTATATGGGCTGATCGAGTCCCAGCTTGCGGCGCAGCTCCTCGGCCGCCTGGGGGTCGCCCACGTCAAAGAGCATCGCGCGCAGGGGGTCTCCGGGGACAGCCCGCAGCATGAAGAAGACCAACGTGGCCACGGCCCACATCACCAGGAGAGCGTGAACGACCCGCTTCAGGATATATCGTGTCACAGCCGATTCTCCTCCCCCTCTCTCCCGGGGACCTCGCTGCCCGTTTTAGCGCATCAGGGGCGACAGGGGCAAGCCGGGACGGGAGCCCTCGCTGCCGTTACCCGTCCGTCTCCGTCTCAGGCGCCCGCCCCGGCTGCCCCGCACAGCGCCCTCGGTTTAGGGAGAGAGGGTTACGCGATCCAGGTCCACCAGGCCGGGAATGCGGCTCTCCGGCGGGTAGTTGACCTCCTTGCGGTAGACGAGGACGTCCACGGGGTGGAAGAGGAAGGCTGCAGCAACCTTGTCGGACGTGATCCGGTTGGCCCGCTGGACCAGCGCCTTGCGCTCGTTGAGGTCCGTCTCAACCCGCTGGCGGTCGATGAGGTCATCGACCTCACGCTCGGAGAAGTAGCCGAAGGGGAGTTCGGACGGGCGGTTCGGCCCGTTGAACTTCGAGGTCGTCTGCATCCAGTCGACGAGGCCGTCGTCGGGGTCGTAGTCGCCGCCGCTGCCGATCCGCAGCAGATCGAAGTCCATCGTGTCGAACTCGTCGATGAGCACGGGGAAGTCGCGGATCTCGATCTCAACGTCGATGTTGAGGTTCTTCTTGAGGATGTTGACGAGGATCTCGGCCTCGCGCCTGCCGGCGGGCGTGGTCTTGAGGGTAAGGGTAGGGAAGCCCTCGCCGTTGGGGAAGCCCGCCTCGGCCAGCAGCCGCCGGGCCTCCTCGGCGTCGAAGCGCTGCTCGCTCGTCTCGTTGATCGCGGTGTCGAAGAAGAAGCGCATCGCCGGGTTGATCGTGCCGAAGGCGGGCACCCCGCGCCCGAAGAGCGCCCGCCGGATGAGGTCCTCGCGGTCGATCGCCTTGGCGATCGCCAAGCGCACCATGAAGCCCCGCTCCTTCTTGAGCTCCTCGACGGGCTTGTTGAAGTCGGGGACGGGGAAGGGCTCGCGGTGAGGGTTGATCCACAGCGCCTGGAAGCCCGGCCCCGGCTGGATGTCCACCACCAACTCCGGATTGGCCAAGAAGCGGTCGACCAGCTCCGGGGCGACGGGGTTGCCCCCGATCAGCTGGATGTCCCCGGCCTCGATGGCCGCCGCCAGGGGCTCCGGCTCCGGGATCGGGATGATCGTCACCTTGTCGAGCTTGGGGCGCTCCGGGTCGAAGTAGTCCTCAAAGCGCTCCAACACCACGCCCTGCCCCAGCTGGTGGAAGACGACCCGGAACGGCCCGGTCCCCACGGGGGTGAGGCCGTACTGCTCGGGGCCCATCTCCTCGAGCGCCCGCTTGTTCACGATGGTGAGCGCCCGGCCGCTGGCCCGCTCCGTCGTCTTGACCAAGAACGAGGCTTGGGGGGCACTCAGCTTAAACTTGACGGTATAGTCGTCGACCTTTTCGACGCTTTCCACCTGAGCCAGAACCCGAGAGTGGATGGACTGGTTGGGGTCCTTCGAGCGGTTGAAGGTGAAGATCACGTCGTCGGCGGTGAAGGGGTCCCCGTTGTGGAACCGGACGCCCTCGCGCAGGAAGAAGGTCCACTCCGTCCCGTCGTCGGAGACCGTCCAGTCGACGGCCAGATCCCCCTCGGCAATCAGGTCGGCGTTGATGTGGGTGAGCCCACTCAGCACGTTCGAGGCGATCTGAAACTGGAGGACTTGGTTGATTTGCGCCGGGTCGAGAGTGCGGATCTCGCCCGTTCCGGCCCATCCGGCCGTCAGCTCCCCTCCCACTTGTCCATAGGCAATCCGTCCCATGGGCTTGGGCAGGAGGTGCCCCATCGACAGGATCCCCGCGGCCGCCAGCAGCCTCAAGACCGTCCGACGACTCATCTTCGGCCCGCGTAGATCCGCCTTGCTCAAACCAAACAGCGGGTCCTTCGGGTCGAAGTCGTACGCCCACTTGAGCTCCTTGCGAATCCGCTCCTTCTCCGGCTCCGGAAGGCCCTCCCGCCTCTCCTCCGTCATCGCGCGACCTCCTTTCTCCTTTTCGCAATCACAGGGCAAGTCTCTGCGGTCTATCGACCCGTCCGCCGTTCCTCTTCTTCTCCACAACCGCTTCGGCGAAAGGTATCACCCCCTTTCCCTCCCCCGTTAGTCCGCCATCTCCAAGTCCCTCTCCAGCAGCTCGAAGTGCCGCCGCATGCCCCGGACGGCTCGAGCGGCGTCTCGGCACGCGATCGCCTCATAGATCCGCCGATGGAGCTCATAGGTCTCCTCGAACTTCCGGGAGTCCTCTTGGTAGAACTTCTCCCGCAGCCGACGGGGGAGCTGCTGGCGCAGCACTTCTAGGAGCGGCTCGAGGGCTCGGAGCACCAGCGAGTTGTGGGTGGCGGCTGCGATCGCCTGGTGAAAGCGATGGTTCGCCGCGGTGAACTCCTCGAAGTCCTGGGCCTCTGCAGCCCGCCGCATCTGAGCTAGGGCCTCGACGATCGCTTGGAGATCGCGAGGCGTTGCCTTGCGGCAGGCAAGACGGACCACGCTCTCCTCCAAGACCCGACGGGCCTCGAAGGCTTCCTCCAAGCTCTCGCTCTGCTCCAAGAGCAACCGCGCGCGGTACTCCTCCTCGAAGTTCGTGAGGTTCCGAAGGACGTAGGTACCGTCCCCCGGACGACTCTCCAAGATCCCCACGAGCTGTAGGGCGCTGATCGCCTCCCGCATCGAAGGACGGCTCACCCCCATCTGCTCGGCCATCTCCCGCTCTGGGGGCAGTCGATCGCCCGCCCGGTAGACCCCCCGGCGGATGGCGTCCACGATTTGCTCCAAAGCATAGGTGCTCTTCTTCTTCGTCCGGATCTTCTTGAACTCTGCCATGGTGGTCGAGATCCTAGCACATTTCGGTCAGATGGTCAAGTGGTCTTACCAATAAGCCTCAATTCCAACCCTCCGTTAAGGGCAGGGCTTCCCCTCCGTTCAGTTCCTCCTCCCGGGCTGGCGCAGCGCGGCCTCGATCAGCTCATCGAGTTCGCCGGAGAGCACCGCGTCCACGTTGCCGATCTCCACGCCCGTGCGGTGGTCTTTGACCATGCGGTAGGGCTGCAGCACGTACGAACGAATTTGCGAGCCCCACTCGATGCTCTTCTGCTCCCCCTTGAGCTTGGCCAGCTCCTCCTCCTGCTGGCGCCGCTTGAGTTCGTAGAGCTTCGCCTTGAGCATTCGCAGGGCGATCTCTTTGTTTTGGTGCTGGGAGCGCTCCCGC
>JALUUA010000005.1 GCA_027021605.1 Candidatus Bipolaricaulota bacterium
GCTGCCCCGCCAGGAGAGGCGCCCATGCCAGTGCGCCTCCGCTTGCCCCAGCGTGATCGCCGCGATCCCGAAGACGAAGAGGTAGACGGAGGTAAAGAGCCCTCCCCCGCCGGCGGCGCCCGTCGCCACCTCCTCGATCCGCAAACGAGCGGGAAACGTTACCACCAGCAGTCCCAAGAGGATGACCAAGAAGGAGAAGATCGCGGGCCAGACCCACCCGTCGATCCCGTAGTCCCAGGGCAGGTTGTCCCACCTCCGACGGGGGCGGCCCCGTTCCCGCCCCTCGGTGCTCGGGCTCACCGGCTCGACCCTCCCTTCCCCGCCGCTGCCTCGGAGGCGACGAGGACCAGCGTGTACGTCCGTCGGTACTCCGATTCCCGGGGCTCGGCCTCCTCGATCCAGGCGAAGAGCGCCCACTCCGGCTCCTCCGGGAGGTAGCGGCGCAGCGCCTCTCGATACAGTTGCTCCTTCATGCGGCTCTCCCACGGGGCCCTGCCGCTCTCGAAGAAGACCCACGCGGACTTTCCCGTCCGGGAGAGGTCCACCTCGCGGACGGCGCCCGGGGGGAGGTCCCCCAGCTCGTGGACCGCCCCCCGGTGCTGCAGGGCCGCCTGTCTCAGCGTCCACGGCGTGCCATTATATACGCGCGCGATGGGGTTTCTGACCCCGGCGCCCTCGGGGTCGGGTTTCCCCGGGAGCTCCACCCGGACGTCCAGGGGGAGGACCGCCCGCCGGAAGAGGCCGGTGACGGCTCCCCCCGTTCTGCCCCCTCCCGCCTCGTCCCGGGGGCGGAGGAGGACCTCCAGCGCGTCGGGGGCGGCTTGGAGGGCGAGCTGCACCCGCGCATCCGGGCTCGGGGAGGGGCTCAAGGGGGAAGTCGGGTACAGCAGCGCCTCCCGGTCGAAGGGGAGGGCGAGGGGCCGGGGGCGCCGGTGGACGATCACATCCCAAGCGCCGTGGACGGCCCAGCCGCTCTCCCCCCGGCCCGCGAGGACCCCGGCCTCCAAGAGCTGGGCGTCCCGGGTGAAGGCCGGGCGGCCGAGGTAGGCGACCAATGCTCCGCTGCAGAGGAAGAGCCATCCCAGGAGCAGCAGCAGCGCCCGCCCCCCGCCCTCCTTCTTGGGGCCGGAGGCGGCCTTCTGCCACCGGAGGGCGCGGATCGACTCGCGGAGACGGCGCAGCATCCAGAGCGCAAGCCCCCCCAGACCGGCGACGTACACGAGGAGCACCCCGCTGTAGGCGCTCAGCGCGGGTTGGAGGACCTCCGCGTCCCGGAAGAGCTCCACGGCGAGGTCCGCATCGGAGGCGTCGAAGGACGGGGCCTCGGCCCGAGGGGGACGGAGGGCCTTCCACCCCTCGACCTCCCAGGCGGAAGCCCCCCGCAGGTCCACCGCGGCGAAGTAGACCCTGCCCCATCCCCAGTTCCGGCGCAGCACCAGGGGGTACTCCCCCACTTGGTAGAGGACCTCTCCCCGGGGGAGGCCGAGCACGGCCAGGCGATTCAGGGCTTCCACGCGCCGCACCCCCTCGACGTCGAGGGGGAGAAGGCGGCGCAGCCAGGGGTCGTCCTGCAGCAGGAAGTTCTCGCCGCCGAGGATCGCGAGCTCCCCCCCGGCGGCCAGCCACTTCTCCAGCGCCCGCTTCTGCTCCGGGAGGAGCCTTGCCGTGGCCGCCCGTCCCCAGTAGACCCGCCGGACGCCGTCGTAGGCCCGCCAGTCGGCGGGAAGCTCCTCCAAACGAAGCTCCTCCACCCGCTCGCCCGTGGGCAGCAGCCGGGGATAGCTCCCCTCCCCCACGAGCAGCACGAAGGGCTCAAAGCGCGCCCGGTCGTCCAGCGCGACGACGACCCGGGCGATCGGGGCGTCCCCGGCGTCCCCGGACCCGGCCCCGGACCCGGAGCGCAGCTCCACGTGAAGCGCGGGCCCGCTCCCCTCGGGCGGGGGGAGCGGGGAGAGGGGCAGGTACAGCTCGTAGACCGGGCGGCCCCCCGGGGCCAGGCGAACGGGGCGGCGCACCTCGACGGTGCGGGTCTCCGCCAGGGGCTTCTTGACGGTCTGCCACAGGACGAGCTCCCCCTCGAGGGGCGGGCCCTCGTGCCGGATCTCGACCCGCACCCGGGCGGTGCGGTCGACCACGAAGCGGTCGTGGAAGCCGACCTCCACGGCGAGCCAGCTTTGGGCCCGAACGGGGTATTCGGCCCCCGCGAGGACCCCGAGGGCCAGACAGGCAACGCAAATCCCTAGACCCAGGGGAGGAACGCCCCATCGCTCGCTCCGGGGGGGCCTCATCGTCGCCTCCACCTCCGCGCCGCGATCCCCTCGCCGCCCTCGGCTCCGCCCTTGAATAAACGCAGACTTGAATAAACGCGGAGCCCCTTGCCGCACGCCGAAACCGACGACGGGAGTGTACCCGGCCCCCCGGGAGCTGACAAGCCCGATCGGGGCGTGCATGCCCCGGCTTATGCCCCCTAGAGGAGCTGCTTCTCGAAGAACTCCGCGGTGGCCCGCCAGGCCCGAAGCTCGTTCTTGCGTTTCGTGAAGCCGTGCCCCTCGTCCTCGAAGACCCAATACTCCACTTCACGCCCCAGGGCGCGCAGTTTCTCCACCATCTGGTCCGACTCCGCCTTCACCACCCGGGGGTCGTTGGCGCCCTGAATGATGAGAATAGGGCACTTAAGCTGCTCGACGTACGTGATGGGGGAGCGCTCCATCAAAAGCTCATAATCTTCTTCGGGGTCGCCGACCCACTTCTTCATGTAGCGCTTCCAGAAGGGCGGGACGGCCTTGGCGAATGTCACGAGGTTGCTGGGGCCCACGATGTCGACGGCCGCGGCCCAGTAGTCCGGAAGTCGGGTAGCACACGAGAGCGTCGCGAAGCCGCCGAAGCTCCCGCCGAACACCCCCAGGCGCTTCGAGTCTACCCAATCCAAGCTTTGCAGATACTTGGCGCAGGCTTCTAGGTCTTTGAGCTCCCCGCCGCCCCAGTCGCGGTGGATCAGGCGCTGATAGGTCTTCCCGTAGCCGGTGCTCCCCCGGATGTTGGGCGCGAGCACCCCGATGCCACGGTTGAGTAGATACTGATACAAACCGCTGTAGTTGTACCCGGGTCGCTCCTGGGCCTCGGGGCCGCCGTGGATGGAGAGCACCACGGGGACGCGCTCGCCTTCCTTTAAGCCTTGGGGCTTGTAAAGCCAGGCGGGGATCTCCCGGTCGAAGCTCGGGATGCGCACCAACTCGGGCTCGACCATCTCCTCCTCCGGGACGTTCCCGATGTGGGAGTACGTGAGCCGCCGAAGCTCCCGTGACTCCAGGTCGAGGACGTAGAGGTCGAGCGGTCGGCGGGCGTTGGCGAAGTAGAACGCCAAAAGCCTGCCGTCGGGGGAGAACTCCGGGCCGCCGACGGAGGGGATCACGCCCCGGGGGAGCTCGGACAGATCGAGCGGCTCCCCCGTCTCCAGGTCGCGCACGCAGAGGCGACTGTAGCCGTCCTCGTTGACCACCCAGGCCAGATAGCGCCCGTCGCGGGAGAGGGCAACGCCCTCGACGTCCCAGTCGGGGGTTTCTACCCACCCGAGCGAGCGCTCCTCGAGGTCGTAGAGCGCGAGGCCCTTAAACTCCCGGCCCTTGTCGGTTATGACGTAAAAAGCTTTCGAGTCGGGTCGCCAGGGTCCCGGCCAGAAGACGATCTCCTCATCTTCGGGATGGGGCGTGAGCTTTTCGCCCTTTTGCGCGTTGAGGTTGTAGAGCCACAGGTCCGTGTCGGTGTTGGCCCGCACCTCGACGATCATCACGTAGCGGCCGTCGGGCGAGAAGCTCACGGGGAAGAAGTTCCCCCCGCCCGCCATCAGGGCCCGCACCTCCCCCGAGGCGAGGTCCCGCCAGAGGGCGTCCATGTCCGCGGGGCTCCGCTCGTTGCAGGCGTAGACGATCGCCCGCCCGTCGGGGCTGAGGCCGTGCGGGCTGAAGTTGTGCTGGACGTTGGGGGCGTCCGTGAGCTGCTTCGGCCAGCCGCCCGGGTATTCGAGCTCATAGATCTGGTGGAACTCCGTGCCGTGGCGGTCGGCCGTGAAGATAAAGCGCCTCCCGTCGGGAGCCCAGGCGAGGGAGCGGACGGTCTCCTCCTCGAAGGCGGTAAGCTGCCAGGGCCAACCGCCCTCGACGGACTGCTTCCACACGTTGAACTGTCCCGAGGTGTTCGTGACATACGCGACCTCGCGGCCGTCGGGGGAGAACGCCAGGCCGTGGGTGCGGCGGACGGCGGTGAACTGCTCAAAGGGGTACGTTCGCTTTTTCATCGCTCCCTCCCTGCGGGGTTCTAGGTTCTAGACTAGCCCATCGTAGCCGAGGGAGACAGCAGGGGCAAGCGGGCCGCGGTTTTGCCGTCGGGGGGGAGGGGGCCATGCAGGACCCGGACCCGGTCTGGGCCCATCGGGTCCGGAGGTCCCGGGGCGGGTGGGGAGTGGGAGTGGGAAGGGTCACCGCGAGCCGGGCGGGCTCTCGAGGATCAGGGTGACGGGGCCGTCGTTTACGAGGTGCACGAGCATCTTGGCCCCGAAGCGCCCCGTCTCCACCCGGGAGATGCGCTGCCGGAGGGCCTCCACGTAGCGCTCGAAGAGGGGCTCCGCGATCTCGGGGGGCGCGGCGTCCGCGAAGCTGGGCCGCCTCCCCTTGCGGGCGTCCCCGTATAAAGTGAACTGCGATACGGCCAGCACCCCGCCCTCCCCGCCCAGATCTAAGAGGGAGAGGTTCATCTTCCCCTGCTCGTCCTCGAAGATCCGCAAATTTGCGGTCTTCTCAGCGAGGAAGAGGGCGTCCGTCTCAGAGTCCTCGCGGTGGACGCCCACCAGCACCAGGAGCCCCCGACCGATCTCGCCCACGACCTCGTCGTCCACGGTGACGCGCGCCTCGCGCACCCTCTGGATCACCAAGCGCATGGCCCGGGGAGTCTACCGG
>JALUUA010000006.1 GCA_027021605.1 Candidatus Bipolaricaulota bacterium
GCGCTCCCCGGGCTTCTTCACCACAAATACGCCGTCATCGACGGGGAGATTGTAGTGACGGGCTCGGCCAACTGGTCCCGCAGCGGCATGGAGCGGAACGACGAGAACGTCGTGGTCGTGCGCAGCCGCGCGATCGCCGAGCGCTTCCGACAAAACTTCCAACGCCTGCTCCAAGACGCTCAAGGGTACGAGCAAGACCCGACGGAGCCGCCCCGCCTGGAGCGGCGGACCTTCAGCGTCGTCCGGGACGGGGCGCTGCTCCGGTGGCGTTCCCGCGCCCCGGGGGCCGTGGAGCGCTACGAGATCTGCCGCTTGTCCGAGGGCGCGGGGAGCGGGGGCGACTCCCCCTGCGAACGGGTCTACGAGGTCCCGGGGTTCGCTCGGTACTTCGTGGATCGGGACGTCGTGCCCGGGGAGAGCTACCGCTATCGGATGCGGGCCCTCACGCCTAGGGGCTTCACGGAGTACTCCAACGTCGTGACCGTCGAGGTGCCCGCGGACATCCCGCTGCTGAGCGCCGAGGAGGCGGAACGGGAGCTCGCCCGCTACGAGGGGCGGGTGGTGACGGTGCGCTTCGTGGTGAAGAACCGTCCCCGACTCAGCCGCGCGGGGCACGTATTCCTCAACGCCGGGGAGGACTACCAAACGGACTTTACCGCCTTCATCCCCGGCTGCGCGCTGGAGCTGGGGCGCTTCGACGGCAGCGGGCTGGACCTCTTCGCGTTGCAGGGCCGCACCGTCGAGGTCACGGGGGAGCTGGAGGAGTACCAGGGCCCCGAGATCGTGGTCACGGGGCCTTGGCAACTCCGCGTGCTAGACTCCCACTAGACCCCCACCCAAAGAGGACGGCGGCCCTGGGGGCGAGGGCCGCCGGGATAGGGTGGAGGGTTCACCGAGATGGACGGAAAGTCCATCCCGCAGGTCCTTCCGGAGGCGGAGAAGGACCCGCTCCCTAGGGGTCGCTGCCTGCCTTCAAGGAGGCATCGTTTTCATTATAGACCCGGGCTCCCGATCCTGACATTTGGGAGGGACGTCCCCCGCAGAGCTGCGAAAGGGTTCTTGCCTCCCGGGCTTGGCGGGGCTAAGATCCCCGGGATTTGCGGCGATGGTCTCGCAAAGCGACCTGCGGACGATCGAGGAGCAGCTGGGCCGCAGGCCCCGGGGGGTGCTCGCCGTAGAGCGCCGCTGCCCCGCGGGTCACCCCCAGGTCATCAAAGTCTACCCCCTTATCGAGAAGGAGCCGTTCCCCACGCTCTTTTGGCTCACGTGCCCCTCGCTCGTCAAGCAGATCTCCCGCCTCGAACACGAGGGCTACATCGAGCACCTCGAGCGCCTCATCCGGAAAGACCCGGAGCTGAGAAGGCGCTATTACGAAAGCCATCGGGCCTACATCCGAGAGCGCTGGGAGACCCTCCGCGACGAGGACAAACGCTGGATCGAGGAGCACGGGCTCCGGGAGGTCTTCCAAAAGCGGGGCATCGGGGGCCTGCGGGACTGGGACGCCGTAAAGTGCCTGCACATGCACTATGCCCACTTCAAAGCGCGGGGGGAGAACCCCATCGGGGAGTGGATCGAGGAGCGCTTCGAGATCCGGGAGTGCGCCTCGCCTACCTAAGTTTCGCCTTCCTCCGTCCCTTCCGGGACGGTCCCCTCCCGGAGAAGTTCCTCAATGCGCCGTGCCCGGAGGGCGGCAAGATCCCGCTCGAAGCGCAGCTCGGGCACGCGGCGAAGCTTCAGGCGCTTGGCCAGCTCCGAGCGCAAAAACCCCCGACGCTCCCGGAGGACGGCGAGCGTCTCCTCCTCGGCCGCCCCCTCGCCCAGGGTGCTCACGTACACGGTGGCGTGGCGCAGGTCCCGGGAGAGCTTTACGTCCATGACGGTCACCCACTCCAGCCGCGGGTCCCGCGCCTCGAACTGCAAAATGTCCCCCAGCTGACGCTTGATCTCCTCGCGGATCTTCCGTAGCGTGTGTCGCGACTCGCCCATTCGCTCAAAGAATCTCGCTCTCCACGCGCTCCACCAACACGTCGGGATGCCGTTCGATCTGGGCCACGAGCTTGTGGAGGATCCGCTGGCTTAACCCCCCGTCGTTGGAGACGATCGCCACGCCCAGCACCGCCGAGCGGCGGTTGTCCTGCTCGTCCACTTCGGCCACCGAGACGTTGAACTCCCGCTTGACCTCGGCCATCAGCCCCTTGAGGAGCCGCCGCTTGTCCTTGAGGGAGAACGGATACGCCAGACGAAGGGTGATCCGCGCGATGCCCACCCGCATCTCTCTCGTCGCTTCCTCGCCCCGCCGGCGCTTCGATGGATTTCGGCGGGGATTGGAATCGGGATCGAGATCGAGATCGGGATCAGAGGCGCTCGACTTCCTTGAGGGTGAAGACCTCCAGGCGATCGCCGACCTTGAGGTCGTCGAAGCCCTCGATCTTGATCCCGCATTCCTTGTCCTTGGAAACCTCGCGGACGTCCTGCTCGAAGCGCTTGAGGCTCTGGATCCGGCCGCGGAAGACCTCCTTGCTGCCGCGAAGTACGCGCACGTGGGCGGTGCGGGTGACCACCCCGTCGCGCACGTAGCAGCCCGCCACCACCCCCACCCGGGGGACCTTGAAGAGCCGGCGGACCTCCACGACGCCGAGGGGCACCTCCTCGTACTCGGGGCCCAGCAGCTTGCGAATGGCCCGGCGCACGTCGTCGGCCAGCTCGTAGATGATCTCGTAGGTGCGGACCTGAACGCCTTCGCGCTCGGCGAGCGCGCGGGCGGACGAGTCGACCTCCACCCGGAACCCCAGCACCAGGACGTCGTCCTCGGAGGAGGAGGCCAGCAGGACGTCGCTCTCGCTTACGTTCCCCACGCCGGTGTGGACGAACTCGATCGTGATCTCGTCGCTCTCTAGGCGCTTGAGCTCGTTTTGGACGGCCTCCAGCGAGCCCACGGAGTCGGCCTTGACGATGAGCTTGAGGACCCCTTCCTTGGCCGTCTGGGCCAGCACGTCCTCCCAGGTGAGCCGGGCCTTCTTCATCTTGGCCCGGCGCTCCTGCTCGGCGCGCTCCGCGGCGATCTTCTTCGCCTGCGAGGGGCTCTTTGCGACCTCCAGCACCGTCCCGACGGGGGGCACTTCCGAGAGCCCCAGGATCTGGACGGGCGTCCCCGGGGGGGCCTCCTTGAGCCGCCGACCCCGCTCGTCCAAAAGCGCCCGGATCCGGCCGTATGCCTTGCCCGCCAGCACGACATCCCGCTCGTGGAGCGTCCCGTCGCGGATGATGGCCGTCGCCACCGGCCCCTTGTAGGGGTCGAGGTAGCTCTCGATGATGATCCCCTGCGCGGGGCGCTTCGGGTCGGCGCGCAGCTCCTCCAGCTCCGCGACCAGCAGAATCATCTCGAGGAGGTCCTCTACGCCCTCGCCCGTGAGGGCCGAGACGGGCACGGTGATCGTCTCCCCGCCCCAGTCGTCGGGGGTGAGCCCCTCCTCCGCGAGCTGCTGCTTGACCCGGTTGACATCGGCCCCGGGCCGGTCGATCTTGTTGATGGCCACGATAATGGGCACCCCGGCGGCGCGGGCGTGGGCGATCGCCTCACGGGTTTGCTCCATAACCCCGTCGTCGGCGGCCACCACCAGAACGACGATGTCCGTGGCCTGTGCCCCGCGGGCGCGCATCCCCGTGAACGCCCGGTGGCCCGGGGTGTCTATAAATGTGATCTTCTGGCCCTTATATTCGGCCTGGTAGGCCCCGATGGACTGGGTGATCCCGCCCGCTTCCTGCTCGGCGACGTGGGTCTGGCGAATTCGATCTAATAGAGTCGTCTTTCCGTGATCCACGTGCCCCAGCACGGCCACGATCGGGGGCCGCGGCTCGCCCGTGGGCTTCTCGCGCTGAGGGGGCGGCGGGGCTACCTCTTCTTCCTCTTCTTTCTTTTTCTCCTCCTTGGGCCTTTCCTCAGGCTTTTCCTCCGCGGGGGCCTCTGCTACCGGTTGGGCTTCCGGCTTGGGGGGCGCCGATGCGGGAGGTACGGGTGCGGCCGGGGCTTGGCCGTCCGTCTTCGGCTCCTCGGCCGGGGGCGCTTCCACCTCGGCCGTCGCAGCTTCGGCCTTCGGCTTTGCCCCTGCCTCCGTTTCCGCCGTCCCCGCTTTTTCCGGGGGCTCCCCCGGAGGGGCTTCGCCCCGCTTCTCCTCGTGGTACGCGGTGATGCGCTCGACCTGCTCCTCGTCGAGCACGCTGAAGTTGTTCTTGACCTCGATGCCGATTTCCTTGAGTTCCTCCAGCAGCTCGCTGCTGGAGACCCCCAAGTCCTTGGCTAGACGAAAGACCTGTTTTTTGGCCATTCTCCCTTTCCGATTCTTGCTGCCCAAGGAATTTCGATGATAAAAGCGCTTACAGCGTAGCAATTCCCCAAAGCGTTGTCAACTTCCGGGATTTTCCGCCGCGCTTTCGGTCGCAGTCGCCGCTTCGGTATAATCCCCTCACCATGCGCCGCGAGGAGTTCTTAGAGGCACTGCTCTCGCTTCCCCGCCTGGGGGACTGGCCGCGGGTCTCGCCCGACGGGCGATGGGTGGCCTGGGTTTGGCTGAACGTCAGTCCCGCTGCGGACGTCTGGGTTGCCCCCACGGACGGCTCCCAAAAGCCCCAAAGGCTCACGGAGACCCCCGAGAACACCTTCGTCGTCTCCTGGACGCCCGACAGCCGGGCGCTCATCGTCGAGGAGGACAGGGGCGGAAACGAGCGCTTTCGGCTCTTTCGGGTTTCCCTTGATGCTGAAAAGAGGGAGCCGCTCACGGAGCCCGATCCGCCGTACTTCGTAAGGGGCGGCCAGCTCCACCCCAACGGGCGCTGGCTCGTCTACGGGGCGAACTACGACTTCTCCCAACAACGAGAGATCGAGCCGACGTGGATCTACCGTCACGACCTTGAGACGGGCGAACGCCTTCCCCTGGCGAAGCCCGAG
>JALUUA010000007.1 GCA_027021605.1 Candidatus Bipolaricaulota bacterium
GTTGGCTGCGGATGTTCGCTTGGTTCCACAATCATCATCTCGTCCTCAAGGAGGTTTTCTCCATTTCTTAACGGTGCCCCAAGGAGAAGCAGTAGAAATACCCTACCAGCTCTAGTTCTCATCATCTTAAATCACCCTTCACAGTTTCCAAAATGATTATATTGCCCCCCCCGCTTGTCAAGAGGCCCTCGTTTATGCTTAATATACGGGCGACGGAATGGACGCCAAACGGGGAAGGGTGTTACTAAGATACGCTCCGCTCCTAGGCGCTCCCCTCGCGTTCTTGGGGCTGTTCTTCTACTACCCCTTGGGGAGCGTGCTCCGGGAGGGCCTGCCCGGGGTGGACGACGTGCTGGCGAGCCCCTACTTTCGCCGGATCATCGCGTTCACCGTCGAGCAGGCCCTTTTGAGCACCCTGGCCGCCGTGGCCCTGGGCTTCCCCTTGGCGTATCTCTTGACGCGCTACGACTTCCCCGGCAAGCGCCTCGTAAAATCCCTGGTGATGGTCCCCTTCGTGCTCCCCGCGATCACCGTGGCGCTCGGGTTTATTCTGCTCTGGGGCCGCAACGGCTACGCCAACCAACTGCTGATGGCCCTCTTCGGGCTGGAGGAGCCGCCCATTAAAATTTTGTACACCCTTTGGGCCATCGTGCTGGCGCACGCGTTCTACAACGCGCCCTTGATCGCCCGGACGGTGAACGCCGCCTGGGAGGGACTCGATCCCCAATACGAGGAGAGCGCCCGCGCCTTGGGCGCCTCGCTGGCCCGCGTCTTCTGGACCGTGACGCTCCCCCAGCTCCTGCCCCCCTTGCTGAGCGCGATGACGATCGTGTTCATCTTCTGCTTCCTGAGCTTTCCCATCGTCTTGACGTTGGGCGGGGCGCGCTTCTCCACCTTGGAGGTCGAGATCTACACCCAGGCCAAGGCGCTGTTTAACCGCCCCCAGGCCGCGGCCCTCGCCCTGGTGGGCCTCGGGTTCTCGCTGCTCTTCGTGTACGCGTACTTGCGCTTGGGCGGGGTCTTCGCCCGCGAGTTGCGCGCCGAGCGCCGGGCGCGGACGCAGCCCCTCTTCCCCCCGTGGCGCGAGGCCCTGCGGCCGTATCGCCTGCTGCTTTGGGGATTTGTCCTCGTAAGTGCGCTGCTTTTGGCCGGGCCCCTCCTGGCCGTTCTCGTAGACTCATTCTGGATCTCAACCCCCGGCGGAAAACGCTTCGGGCTGGAGGGGTATCGCTTCCTCCTGCAGAGGCAGTACGAGCCGCGGATCGGCGATTCGCCCCTGCAGGCGGTCCTCAACAGCTTGAAGTTCGGGGTCGGAGCCGTCGCGATCGCGCTCCCCGTGGGCTTGGCCGTCGCGTTTTGGGTGACGCGCCTCCGCGTGCCCGGGCGGCGGGCGCTCGACGCGCTGCTGATGGCCCCCATCGCCACGTCGTCCGTGATCCTGGGATTAGCACTTTTGCGGGCGTATCTTCAGCCCCCCCTGGCCATCAGCGGGACGGCGTTTGCGGTGATCGCGGCCCACGCGGTGATCGTCTACCCCTTCGTGGTGCGGACGGTGGCCCCGCTGCTGCTCCGCTTCGACCGCTCGTTGGTGGAGGCAGCCCGCGCGCTGGGCGCCTCCCGCCTGAGGGCCTTCTGGGACGTGGAGCGGCCCGGGATCGTCCCCGGATTGGTGGTGGGGGCGCTGTTCGCGTTCGCGTTGAGCTTGGGGGAGACGAGCGCCACCCTGATGCTGGCCCGCCCGGGGCTCAAGACGATGCCCGTGGCCGTCTACGAGCTGCTCTCGGGGCGGCGGGGGCTGGAGGCCGCCAGCGCGATGAGCGTCGTGATGATCGCCACCTCCGCGCTGGCCTTCGTGCTCCTGGAGCGCCTGGGGGAGCGGGGGCTGCGGGGGCGCTACTGAGAGAGCCGCTCGCGCAGCACCCGGGCGGCGAGCTTGGGGTCGGCCCGGCCCCTCGTCTTGGCCATGAGCTGCCCCACCAAGAACCCCAGGGTCTTTTCATTGCCGGACCGGAAGTTGGCCACGGCCTCGGGCTGCTCCGCGATCACCTCGTCCGCCAAGCGGGCGAGCTCCGCCTCGTCCGTGATCTGGGCCAAGCCCCGCTCCTCGACGATCTGTCGGGGAGACTTCCCCGTGCGGTAGGTCTCTTCTAAAACGTCCTTCCCCGTGTTGCGGTTGATCGTTCCCGCTTCGACCATCTTTAAAACTTCCGCGAAGTGCTCCGGGGGGAGCCGGAGCCCCGGCTCCGGCTCCGTCTGCGCCTCCTCGCCCAGGAGGCGCAAGAGCTCCGTCATCATCCAGTTGCTCACGTCCTTGGGCTTCGGGTATAGCGCAACGACCTTCTCGAAGTACTCGGCGATGGTCCGCTCCTCCGTGAGCACGCGGATGTCGTAGTCGGGCAACCCGTACTCCCGCTTCCAGCGCGCTCGCTTCTCGTGGGGGAGCTCCGGGAGCTGCGCTTTGAGCTTCTGCCTCCACCCCTCATCCACGACGAGGGGGACGAGGTCGGGGTCGGGGAAGTAGCGGTAGTCTTCTGCCTCCTCCTTGGTGCGCTGGGGCTCGACGCGGCCCTTGTCGGGGTTCCAGCCGAAGGTCTGCTGCACCACCCGTTCGCCCCGCTCTAAGAGGGCGCGCTGGCGCTCCGCCTCCGCGCGGAGGGCCTCCTCCACGGCCTTGAACGAGTTCAAGTTCTTGATCTCCGTCTTCGTGCCCGGCTTCCCGCTTATGCTGAGCGAGATGTTCGCGTCGCAGCGGAGCTCCCCCTTCTCCATGTCGCAGTTCGAGACGCCGAGATAGCGCAGGATCTGCCGGAGCTGCTTTAAGAATTGGGCCGCCTCCTCGGGGGAGCCGATGTCGGGTTCCGTGACGATCTCGATGAGGGGCACCCCACAACGATTGAGGTCCACCAGCGTCCGCCCCGTGGCCGGGTCGTGGAGGAGCTTCCCGGCGTCCTCCTCTAGATGCAACCTCCGCAACCGAACCCTCTTGGTGGGGCCGTCCTTCCCTTCGCGTTCGAGCTCGAGGTCGAGGTGCCCCCCTCGGGCGATGGGGGCCTCGTACTGCGAGATCTGATACCCCTTGGGGAGGTCGGGGTAGAAGTACTGCTTGCGGTCGAAGCGCGAGTACGGCGGGATCTCGCATCCCAGCGCTAGAGCAGCTAATAAAGCGAGCTCGACGGCCCGCTCGTTGAGCACGGGGAGCGCCCCGGGCATCCCTAAACAGACGGGACAGCAGTGGCTGTTGGGCGGGGCGCCGAAGTAGTCCGCGGAGCACCCGCAGAAGAGCTTGGTGCGGGTCGCGAGCTGAACGTGGATCTCCAGGCCGATGACGGTCTCCGTTTGCATGGAGAAAGTATACGGCCCCACCTTCCCGAACGGCAACGGTATCCTTGACAAAATCGGACCAATCTAGTAGACTTTTTGCGACTTCCCACGGGTTTTAGCCGGGCGGAGTTCAGCGCCGGTGGAAGGGCGAGAAAACCGCGAAAGTCACGAGAAGGGAGAGGTCATGGCCGATCGGCTGGAAATACGGAACCTGCACGTGAGCGTCGAGGGCAAGGAGATCTTGAAGGGGCTCGACCTCGTGGTGAGCAAGGGCGAGGTCCACGCGATCATGGGCCCCAACGGCTCCGGGAAGAGCACGTTGGCGCTGACCCTCATGGGTCACCCCAAGTACGAGGTCACCGAGGGCGAGGTGCTCTTCAAGGGGGAGAACATCCTGGAGCTGGAGCCGGACGAGCGGGCCCGCTTAGGGTTGTTCCTAGCGTTTCAGTACCCCTACGAGATCGGCGGGGTTCCCCTCTCACGGTTTTTGCTGCAGGCCATCAAGGCCCGCCAGACCAACGGCGAGAAGCTCCCGTTCGGGCAGTTCCGCAAGCTGCTCCTGGAGAACTTAAAGAAGCTAAAGCTGGACGAGTCGTTCGCCACACGCTATTTGAACGAGGGCTTCTCCGGCGGGGAGAAGAAGCGGGCGGAGATCCTGCAGATGCTCATGCTCAAGCCCGAGATCGCTATCTTAGACGAGACGGACTCCGGGCTCGACATCGATTCCGTCAAGGTGGTAGCCGAGGCCGTCAACAGCCTGCGCGGCCCCGAGTTCGGGTGTCTGGCGATCACGCACTACCAGCGCATCCTCAACTTCCTCAAGCCCGACTACGTCCACGTCATGGTCGACGGCAAGATCGTAAAGAGCGGCGGCCCCGAGCTGGCCCACGAGCTGGAAGCCCACGGCTACGAGCCCCTCCTCAAGCAACTGGGCATCGAGCTGGAGGAGTTAGAGCGGGAGCGCGCGCAGGAGTCAGAGAGGGCCAAGGCGAAGGAGGGGGTGGCGTAGATGTCCGAGGTGACCCACCTGGGGGAGAAGCGGCACAAGGGCGCAGCCGTCGTCGAGGAGGCCAAGGAGAAGGCCGTCTTTGAGCGCGATTACAGCAAGTACGACTTTAAGGACCCCACGGATCGGTACGAGTACATCGGCAAGCCCGGCCTCTCCCGCGAGGTCATTGAGGAGATCTCCCACATCAAGGGCGAGCCGAAGTGGATGCTCGAGTTCCGCCTGCGGGCCTACGAGATCTTCCTCAAGAAGCCGATGCCCACCTGGGGGGCGGACCTTTCGGCGATCAACTTCGACGAGATCGTCTACTACGCCCGGCCCACGGACCGGGAGGCCCGCTCCTGGGACGAGGTGCCCGACTACATCAAGCGGACCTTCGAGAAGCTGGGCATCCCCGAGGCGGAGCGGAAGTTCCTGGCGGGCGTGGGGGCCCAGTACGACTCCGAGGTCGTCTACCACAACGTGCGCAAGGACTTGGAGAAGAAGGGCGTCATCTTCCTCTCCATGGACGAGGGGCTCAAGGAGTACCCCGAGCTGGTCAAGGAGTACTTCGCCACGGTCATCCCGCCCGAGGACAACAAGTTTGCCGCGCTCAACAGCGCCGTCTGGTCCGGG
>JALUUA010000008.1 GCA_027021605.1 Candidatus Bipolaricaulota bacterium
GGTCCGGGCCAACTGGCCCGCCTTCGACTTCGACAACGACGGCGACGTCGACTTCGACGACGTGCTCACCCTCCATGCGCTTCGGCAATCCCAGGACGGCTCGAACCCGGACCCGGACCCGGACCCGGACTCGGGATCGGGATAAGGCCCGGCCGCGGAGGCGGGGGGGCGTGGCGCGCGGGCTTCTCGTCGCTCTTGGCGTTCTGGTGGGGCTGGTGGGGCTTTCCCCCCCGGGGATCGGGCCCGCCCGCGCGCAGCCGGGCCCCGGCGCGGGCGTGGACGTGGTGGCGCTTACGCCGCCGCAGCGGGCCGTGCCGGGCGACTTCGTCACCGCCGCGTTCGAGGTGCGCAACGCGGGGGCGGAGCCCGATACGCTCCTGCTGCGCGTCGCGGTCTCGGTGGGCCTGCAGCCGCTGGGGGCCCCCTCCCCCTCTTCCTTGGTCCTCGGCGCGGGGGAGGCCCAGACGGTCTTCGTCACGGTCTCCGTGACCCCCAGGACCCCGGCCGGGGAGGGGTTTATCGCGCTGCGGGCCGTCTCCTCCGCCGACCCGGCGATCTCCGACGAGGACCGCGTCGTCGTCCGGATCGAGGAGGTCCCCGGCCTCGAGCTGCTCCCGCCGCCGGAGCGGAAGGTGGAGCCGGGCGAGACGGCGGTCCTCCCCTTTCGGGTGCGCAACGTGGGGAACGCCCTGGACCGCGTGGCGTTCTTCGCGGAGTCGCTGCGCGGCTTTGCCGCGACGGTGGAGCCACCGGGGCTGGAGCTGCTCCCCGGGGAAGAGCGAACGGTGCGCGTCTCCCTGGCGATCCCGGCGGAGGCGGCCCCCGGGCGGGAGCGCCTCCGGCTGCGGGCCCGCTCCGTGCTCTTCGGGGTCGAGGCCGAGGCGACCGCGGAGCTGACCGTGCTGCCCCCCGCGCCGGAGCGGGTGAGCCGAACCCTCGCCCTCGAGGTCCCCTCGCAGCTGGCCCTCTCGGTGCGGGGCACCTCCGCCGCCGGCGCGCACTTCCTCCAGCGCCTGAGCGGGGAGGCGGCCCTCGACGGCGGGGCGGGGACGCTGAGCTACGCCCTCGGGCTGCGCGACCTCGTGGAGGTCGAGGAGCTGCGCTTCCTCCTGGAGCGGACCCGCTTCGGGACGACCCTGGGGGACCTGCGCCTCCCCCTCTCCGACCTCCTGGTGCTGGCGGGTCGGGGGCTGCGGTTTACGGCCAAGGCGGGTCCGGCCCCCGAGAGCCCCACCCGGGTGACGCTGGCGGCCGTCGCGGCCCCCGCCCCCGGCGGTCGCCCGCTGTGGCTGGGCGGCCGGGGGGCCCTGCAGCTGGGGATGTGGCTCCCCTCGCTGGCCGTCCAGTTCCGGCCCAACCCCGAGGCGCTGCTGGCCTCCGTCACGCTGGAGACGCTGCAGCCCGTGGGGGGCTTCGGGGACCTGGCCGCCACCGGGGCCTGGAGCTTCGAGCCGGGGGCCGGGCGGGAGGACCGCGCCTTCCTCGTGCGCAACCGGCTGCGGCTGGGCCCGTTTGAGGCCGTCGGGGAGGTCCTCCGGGTGGGGACGGACTTCCCGGAGGCGCGCGCCGACGAGTCCGGGGTGCGCTTCGTCCAGCGCTGGGGGTTCCCCCGGGGGGGCGTCGTCCAGGGCCTCTTTGAGCGGATTCAGAACAACGTCCAGGGCGACCCGGCCGTGCCCACCGTGATCGACACCCGCGCCGTCGTCTCCGCCCGCCTGCCCCTGGACCCGCTCCCGACGCTCTCCTTCCAGGTCGACGCCCGCACGCGCACCCACCCCGCGCCCCCCCTCGTGACGGACCTCCAGGACGTCGGGGTCGAGGTGCGGCTGGCTCAGCCGGCCGGGCCGCTGACGTTCGCGCTCACCCACCGGCGCGACCGCGCCCGCGATCTCGTGGCGGGCACGGACACGGAGCGGCTCACCTGGCGCTGGGACGCGGACCTGCGCCTGCGCCCGCTGCGGGCGCTCTTCCGGGTCGAGCTCGAGACCCTGCGGGACCCCCTTCAGGATCTCGTGCTGAATCGGACGCTCGGCGCCCTGGTCAGCACCCGGATCGCCCTACCGCCCGCCTCCTTGAGCCTTACCCTCGAGCGCTTCGCCGACGAGGTCGAACTCGCCGCCGCCCTGGAGGTCGAGATGGGACGGCTCTCGGTCTCGACGGGGAGCGCGCTCCGCCGGGACGCTTCGGGGGCGTTCCGCCTCTCGTTCGGCTTTGCGGCCGCCCTGCTCTTCGAGGTCCCGGTCCCCTTCCTCCCGACGAAGGGCCAGCTGGAGGGGTTCGTCTTCGTGGATGAGGACCGGGACGGGGTGCGCGACCCCGGGGAGCCCGGCGTCCCGAACCTCGTCCTCACCCTGGACGGGCTCCGGGCGCGCACGGACCCGCGGGGGAGCGGCTTCTTCCGCTTTCCGCCCCGGGAGCCGGGCGTCTACGAGCTCGCCATCGAGGACCTCCCCGCGGGCCTTACGAGCTTCCTGCCCCTGCCCCAGCGGGTCGAGATCCGCGCGGGCGAGGTCCGGCGGCTCGACCTCCCCGTGGGGCGGGTGGCCGCGGTGCGCGGCGCCGTCTTCCTCGACGGGGACGCGGACGGGGTGCGCGACCCCGGGGAGCCCGGGCTCCCCGGGGTCCGGGTGCTGGCCTTCGGCCCGGAGGGCCTCCGCCGGACGGCCCTCACCGGGGACGACGGGGGGTTCGCCCTGCCCGGGCTGGTCCCCGGCCCCTGGCGGATCGTGCTGGATGTACAAAGTCTCCCGGAGCGCCACGAGCCGACGACGCCCACGGAGGTGCGCCTCGAGCTGGCCTCCGGAGAGGTGGCGGAGGTCGCCTTCGGGGTGCGGGAGGTCCCCCCCGTGGTCCGCTTCTCGCCCACGGCCGAGTTCACCGTCACACCTGAGCGGCCCCGGGCCGGGGAGGTCGTGACCTTCGACGCGTCGGCCTCCTTCGACGTCGACGGGCGGATCGTGGCGTACGTCTGGGACTTCGACGGCGACGGGTCCCCCGACGCGGAAGGGGTCGTCGTGGAGCACGTCTTCGCCGAGCCCGGGACGTACGACGTCACCCTCACCGTGACGGACGACGACGGGCTGGAGGGACGGCGCACCCGGACCGTGGAGGTGTTGCCGCCCTAAAACCGGGGATAGGGGCCCGCCCGGCCCGCTAGGGGGAGCCGGGGCGGGGAGGGGTTGCCTCCCCGCCCGTCCCGGGCCAGAATAGGGGGACCTCCGGGCGGGAAAGCGGGAGCAGCCGGGAAGCAGAGGGGGAGAGGGGGAGACGGGAAGAAGGGAGGCTGTCCATGGCAACGGAAAGGCCGACGGGGGAGGGGGCTCCCCCCGAGCGGGACCCCTACCGCCCCGGACGCGCACACGAGGGGCACGAGGAAGGGCACGAGAAGGGGCAAGGGGGAAGGAGAGGGGGGGAGCTGCGCGTGGAGGAGGCGCTCGCGCGCCTGGAGGCGATCGTGCGGGCGCTGGAGGGGGACGAGATCCCGTTGGAGGACTCCCTGCGGCTCTTCGAGGAAGGGGTGCGCCTGGCGGACGCCCTCAAGAGGCGCCTCGAGGAGAGCGAGCTTCGGGTGCGCAGGGTGCTCGAGGAGGCCGAGGGATTTCGCCTGGAGGACTTCGACCTCTAGCCCCTCGTCCCGGCCTTAGCCGTCCATTCCCCCTTTGTTTGGAGGCCCTGAGGGCGCCCAGGAGGCCCGAGGCCCACGACGCTCATGGTGCACTTGAACTTCGTTTCCGTGCTCCTCGCGCTGGTGGCCGGGCTCTCGGATTGGGTAGCGGGGTGGCTCACCTTCCGGTGCGCCTCGCGCCTGGGGGTGGGCCGGGAGCCCCGGTACCTCATCGCGTTTGCCGCCGGGGTCCTGCTGGCCGTCGTCTTCTTCGAGGTGCTCCCCGAGGTGGACCTCACCGCCCATTACGGCTTTTTGGCCCTGGGGTTCTTCACCTTCTACGTGCTGGAGAAGGGGATGATGCTCCACGCCTGCGGGGAGGAGGAGTGCGAGGTGCACGCGATCGGACCCGTGGCCGTGGTGGGGATGGCCCTCGATAACGTCCTCGACGGGGTGGGGATCGCCACGGGCTTCCTGCTCGACCCCCTGCTGGGGGCGATGATCACCCTGGCAGTCGTGCTCCACGAGATCCCGCAGGGGATGGCCTCCGCGATCATCATGGAGGGGGCGGGCTGGCCGCGGAGGCGCATCTACGCCACGCTGGGGCTGGCCGGAGCCCTCTACCCCGTCGGGGCGCTGCTGGCGGGGTTCCTCCCCGAGGAGGTCCTGCCCGCGGCGCTCGCCTTCATCGCGGGGGATTTCCTGTACATCGGGGCCGGGGACCTGTTGCCGGAAGCCCACCGCCGCTTCAACGCATGGGTGATCCTCGCCGTCCTCCTGGGCGTGGGGCTGGTGGGGCTGCTCTCCCTGCTCCTCCCCGGCGGACACGCGTAAGCTTATTGCTGTTGTTTTGGCTTTTACTTTTACTCTTACTCTTGCTGAATTCTAGTGCCCTCAGGGCGTGGTGAGCGTGTAGACGATCCCCAGGCTGTAGTCCCCCGGGGGGTCCCGGTCGTAGCTCAAGAGCACGCGGACGTGGGCCGTAAGCGCGATCCCCACGCCCGGCGTGCCCCGGGCGGCCTGCGCGGGCGCGGTCGAGAGGGCCGTGTACGCGCCCTGCCGGGCGGTCACCCGGCCGTCGGAGGTGGTGATCCGCCAGAGGAGGTCCCCGGCGGGCTTTCCGGGGTCGGGGTACGGACCCGAGTAGCTCCACGTCGCGCCGCCCGCCTGGATGTAGAGCACCCAATCCGTTCCCCCGCTGTCAACGGTGATCGTCTGGGCCGGGGAGATCTCTGCGTAGCCAAGGTCGTACTCCGCCGCGCCGAGGGTGCCCCCGTTGATCGTCGCGGGGCTTACGCTGAGGCCCTGGCCCGGGAGGACGTAGTAGACGCGGACGGGGACCCAGTCGAGCCGCCCGCGGACGTTGGACCCCTGCACAAGGAGCCGCACCACGAAGTTCGGGTCGCTCAGGTCCGCGGCCGTCCACGCGGTCCGCCCCCAAAGGTCCGTCGGCCCCCCCAGGACCCGGGTCGTCTCCTGCGGCGGGAGGGCGCCGGTGGTGTACCCCGTGGAGGTCCAGTTGAGGCCCCCGTCCCAGGACAGCTCCACGGCCAGCGCCCCGCCCGGCTGCCGCCGGTCCCAGGCGTCGAGGCGGACCTCGATCCCCACCACCTGCGCTCCCGGGGGGAGGACGATGCCGTAGCCCCCGTAGAAGTGGAGGAACCGGAACCCCCCAAAGCGCGCCCTCCCCCCGCCGTCGGCGAAGGCCCCCGTCGGGTTCTGAAAGAGCCCCAGCTGCTGGGTGGGGCTAAACCAGGGGGTTACCGACTGCCCCCGCCCCTCCTGCGGCCCCACCGAGACGAGCCCCCCCACCAGGAGCCCCACAACGAGCGCGAGGACCCCCGCGCGGGGGAGGGGACGGGCGGGCCGCGCGGCCGCGGCCGTGGGCGCGTTCGCCCTCACGGCGACGTCCCCCCGTTCGTCGTCCTCGTTCCCCGCCGTCGGCTTCCCCTCACTGGGTGGTCAGCGTGTAGGTGATCGTCATCTGGTAGTCCCCGGCGGGGTCCTGGGCGTAGTCGAGGAGCACCCGGAAGTGGGTCTGCAGCTGGATGTTCGCCCCGCGGTTTCCGGCGGCGACCTGGGCGTCGGTGGTGGCCATCCCCGCGTAGGTGCCGCTGACGGTCGTGACGCGGGAGTCGGAGGAGGTCGCCCGCCACTCGAGGTCGCTGGTGGGCTTGTTGGGGTCGGCGATCGTCATCCCCGCGGGCGGGGTGTAGCTCCAAGTCGCCGTGTCCGCCCGGACGTTGAGCTGCCAGGGGACGTTGCTCTTGACCGTGACGTTCTGGGCCGGGCTCTTCTCCGCGAACCCCTGGTCGTACTCGGCCTGCCCCACCGTCCCGAAGTCGACCGTGTTGGTATCCAGGGCGAGGGCCTGGACGATGGCCGCCGTCAGGAGAACGGTGGTCCCCTGTGTCACCTGGGCCTGACCGGCCGAGATGCCTCCCACAACGAGCGCCGCTCCGAAGAGCACGAGAACGCCAACGATCCGCACTGCCATCGTTGCTCAACCTCCCTGCGACTTCCTTCTTGTTTGTCGATTGGGTTTGGGTGCCGCCGGTTGGGTTGCGGCTGTGCGGCAAGTGCGGCAGCTCGGCCGTCCGCGTGGGACCCGTAGCTTTGCGCCCCCGGATCGCTCCGGGTTTGCCCTTGTCACCTTGCCGTTTTTTGAGAAAAATTCTCGTTTCGCCCTCTATTTACCGCGTCCTCTGGGATTTGTCAAGTGTTGGCGATTACCTTGGGGGCCTCCCGCTCGGGTCGTCGCAGCCCGCCGCTCCCGGGGGCGCCCCGAGGGGAAGCGCCGTGAGGAGGTCCCGAAGCGCCGGGGGCAGCTCCTCGCGCTCGGGGAGGACGGGGGCCCACTCCCGCAGCCGTGCGTCGAGCCGGGCGAGGATCGGGGCGAAGGGGAGCGTCCCCAGCCACACGAGTCCCCGCTTCGCCGCCCGGAGGAGGGAGGCGTCCCAGCGCCACTCGTAGCGCCCCTTCGCGCCCGCGACCCGAACGCCGAGGACCAAGGGGCACCTCTGCGCGTACGCGTTGAGGCCCTCGAGGATCCTTTGGGACGTCGCGGCGTCGAACCCGAAGAGCGGGAGGCCCTCCGGCGGGCCCTCCAGCCGCGCGCCCACCAGGACGAGAGCCGCCTCCCCCTCGAGCCGATCCCCCTCCTGCGCGATCTGCGCCGACAGGGAGGCGACGCCCTGCGCGGGGCGAAGCGGAAGCGAGCGCTCCCAGAGCGGACGGATTGCCGCCAGGTCGATCCTCTCGGCGCGGAGCTCGTAGCGGCGCTTCGGGGGCCGAGCCCGCTCGTCGAAGACGGCCGTAAACGAGACGAACGACCCCTCCGCCCCCGCCCCCACTCCCGTCCCCGGGTCGCCGAAGTACGCCTTTATCCCCAAGGTGATGGGCCCCCGCCCCCGCTCGGGCCGCCAGGCGAAGTTCTCCACGACCACGTCCACGGCGGTCACGGGCGGGAGCTCCCCGTCCCCGCGAAACTCGTCCACCAGCCGCAGGTGGAGGCGCTCGACCCGCAGGCGCTTTACGGCGAACGTGGGGAAGGGGGCCGGGAGGGGCTTGTAATCGAGGAGCAGGGGCGCGTTCGGCGGCGGGGGCTTCGGCTCTAAGAGCTTCACGAAGCGCTCCCAGAGCGTCTCCCCGTAGCGCTCGAGGAGCTGCACCCAGTCGACCTTCCCGGCCCGCTCCCGCAGCCACTCGAAGTAGGGCTGCCAATCGGGGCCCTCCGGGAGATCGTCGAGGTTGAGCGAGCCGTCCGCCTCCCGGCGCACCCCCAAGAAGACCTCCCCGAGGACGACCTCGTCGAGGACGACCCGGCGGCGGGTGAGCCCCCATAAGCTGAGGTCGGCGGTGATCTCGCGCACCCGGATGACGTCCTCCTCGGGGCGGTTGGGGTCCTGGACCGTGAGGCCCTCCAGCCACAGACGCCCCGTGAGGGCGTTGACCCGGGTTTGCTCCACGGCCACCTCGCCCCCCACCACGAGCGTCGCGCCCCGGGCGACGACCTCGCCCACGAGGAGGGGGGCCAGCCACGCCGCCGCCCCGTAGGCCGCCCCGTAGGCCAGCGGGAGCGCAACCAGGGCGGGCCTCCGCACGAAGCGGAACACCCCTCGCCTGCGCGGTCCCCGAAAGCGGACCCCGCCCCCCAAGAGGAGCCACGGAATCCAGCGAAACAGGCGCTGACGCCGCGAGAGGGCCCGCCAGGGGCGCGTCCGCTCCAGGCGGGCGAAAAAGACCTCGCGGTACGTCCGCACGAACGCCCGTATCCCGAAGAACGCGAGCCCCGCAGCGGGCAGCGCCAGCGCGTAGCTCCCCAGGACGGCGTAACGATCGAGCTCCAGCCAAGCCAGGACGGGGGCATGGGCGAGAGCGCTCCAGAGGGGCTCCCACGCCCCCGGCTCCAGCAGGGCGCGGCCCAGGTCGTAGCTTGCGGGCAGCAGCAGCCACCCCGCGCCGCGGAAGAGCGCAAACGCCAGAAGCGTCGCACTAAAGCTCACGTTCAACAAAAACGCCAGCGTAAGCCAGAGCAGGGTGTTGGCCCCCCAGGGGACGAACCCCGCCAGCACCCCGAACGCGAAGCCCAGCCCTACCTGGGTGGGCGTAAGCTCCGAGTTGAGCACGGCCAACAGGCGGCGCAGCAGGCGCAGTGCGGGCAGCACGGTAAGGAGCATCGTGTCTTCTTCCCCGTTTCGTTCGTTTCGCTCGTCCCAGCCGATCCCACGCTACCCCGCAGCGGCGAAGGCGTCAATCCCCGTCGGCCCCCTGTGGGGTGATGCCGGGTACATACCCGAAGCCCCCCTCGCGCGTATCCTTGACAGGACGGCAGTCGATGTGCTACAGTTCGTTTCCAAGTGTTTAGGGGAGGCGCTACGGTCTTCTATAGTAACCGCGAAAACGAAACGCCGACCTAAGGAGGTTGACCGCATGAGGGGGCAGGGCCCTCGCGCCGCAGCTCGGGCGGCCAGGGGAGGAGCAAACACCCGCGGGAAGCGAGACAACGCGAAGCGAGACAGCGCCAAGCCCGGGGAGAGGGGAAGGTGTAGGGCTTTCGCGTTTTGGGTCGGGATCTGTGGGCTCATCGGGCTCGGAGCGGTAGCGTTCCTGCCCGTCGTGGCCTACGGGGACGTGACGGGGACGCTCACCCTGGAGACGGTCCTCCACCCCACCCAGAGCCCCTCCTCCCAAGCCGAGGAGCGCGTCCACATCGTAGATTTCCGCGCCCACCTCGCCGGGGGCATTCAGACGAGCGGCCTGCTCCTGCAGGTGGATTCCCTGATGGGCACCCCCGGCTTCGAGCACGTGGTCCTCACCGCCTCCGGAACCCTGGGGGCCCTGAACCTGAGGGCCCTGGCCGCCTTTGCCCGCCCCTACGCCTCCGTCAGCCTCACCTCCGACTTCACGGGTCCGATCAACGCCTTTACGTTTATCGTGCCCATCGGCCCGACCCTGTTCGTCACCCACCGGGTGGAGACCTCGCTGTCGGTCCTCGGGGTGCTCCTCAAGAACGTAGCGATCTTCGAGGACGTCAACTTCCAGCACCCCTTCTCCACGTTGACCCTCTCGCCGGGGGACCCACTCCCGGTGCTGCCCACCTACACGGCTCAGTCCCAGAGCTTCCGGTTCGGGGACGTCCTCACGGTGCAGGGGCAGTTCTACAACGGCTCCACCCTCACGATGGTCGTGGGGATCAACGCCGACCCCGCCCAGGGGAAGGCGATCAAGGGCCACGGCTTCCCCGGAGCCGTCGTCGACAGCGAGATCCTCACCTTCGTCAAGGAGATTATCTCGCTGCAGGGCTGGCGGGTGGGGCAGGCTACCCTAGGGCTTTCGGCCACCTTCGAGGACGATCGCATCTCCGCGGCGGGGAGCCTCCGCTACCCCCTGAGCTGGGGGACGCTCACGGCGGCGTTCGCCTCCCCCGCAGGGGGCTTCCTCCCGCTGGTGCCCACCTCTGTAAGCGCGGTGCTCACCCCGTTTCCCCTGACGCTGACCTTGGGGCTCGACCCCATGGAGCTAAAGATCACGAACATCACGGGTTCTACTAACTTCCCCTTAAGCGCGATCTCGTCGGTGGCGCTGCAGCTGGTGGGGACGCCGGGGGTGGGGCTTCAATCCCTTACGGCGGCGCTGGTGGTCAACCATCCGGGCGGGTTCGTCTTCTCGGGGCGGGTGAACCTCTTCCCCGACGCGCCGTTGGTGGGGACCGCCACGGTGACCGCTCACCCGACCCCCTTCTTGAGCGTGCAGGGGACGGTGCAGATCTCGCCGAAGCAGCCACAACCCCAGGTGCTCCAAGCCCGGTTTTCCGCAACGTATCGATTCTGACTCGGCCTTAAGGGCATTTGAGAATCTATGGGAAAGAACGCTATGGGAAAGGACGCGAGAGGAAGAAAGGGAGGAATGGCGATGCGCAGCCGACCAAAGCGGAGTTGGCGGCGGGGTAGCTCGTTCTCGTTGAAGACGGCCGTGGGAGCAGGGCTTTGGTTGGCTCTGGTGCTGGGAGCGGCCTTTGTGGGGTGGGCTCAAGACAGCACATCCACGACGGTGGACTGCACGCCAAACCCCGTGGTGGTCGGTCAGGCAACCACCTGCACGGCTACGGTGCGGAATCTCGCTACGGCCGCGGACCCCACGGGGACGGTGACCTTCAGCACCTCCGGATCGGGGACGTTTAACCCCGGCACCGGCAGCTGTACCCTCGACGTGGGAACCCTAAACGACGGGCAATCCAGCTGTTCGGTGACTTACACCCCCACCGCGGTGGGAACGGGGACCCACACGATCACCGCGGACTACACACCCGACCCCGGCTTCCTCGCCAGCAGCGGAACCTTTGACCTTACGGTGAACAAAGCCGATACCACAACGACCATTACCTCCGATTCCCCGGACCCCTCTGTGATCAACGAGGGGTACACCGTGGCCGTGACGGTCACGGTCGACGCCCCAGGGAGCGGGACGCCCACGGGGACCGTGACCGTGGACGACGGGGACGGGAACAGCTGCGTGATCACCCTCGTCGGCGGCTCGGGAAGCTGTGTGTTGACGTCGACCTCGCAGGGGACGAAGACGCTTACGGCTATCTACGGGGGCGATGCCGACTTCAACGGGAGCAGCGGCACCGCATCCCACCAAGTCAATCCGCGCCAGACCCAGACAACGGTAAGCTGCAGCCCCGATCCCGTCGTCCCCACCCAGGACAGCACCTGTACCGCTACCGTTACAGACGTCAGCCCGGGAACGCCGTCGGCTCCCTCGGGAAGCGTGACCTTCTCGCTGGATACGACTAACTCCGACGGCTCGGGAAGCTTTCCCTTCGGGAACACCTGCACCCTAACGAGCATAAGCTCCAGTGCCTCCGAGTGCTCGGTCATCTACCGCCCCAGCTCGGCGAACAACAACGTGTCCGGCAGCCCCGGCGTCCACAAGATCGATGCTTCCTACGGGGGCTCCTCCGTCCACGCAGCCAGCAGCGATCCCGACGGCTACGGCCTCACCGTCAACCCCCGCCGGACCCAGACGACGGTTAGCTGCAGCCCCAACCCTGCGGACGGGGGGAGCACCGTCACCTGCACGGCTACCGTGACGGACACAGACCCGGACGGGACCCCCTCAACCCCGCAGGGGACGGTCAGCTTCAGCAGCTCCGGGACGGGGACCTTCTCCTCCAGCAGCTGCACCCTGGATCTTTCAGGGCAGTGCAGCGTGCAGTACACCCCCGCTGCAGGCAGCGACGGTACGCACACGATCACGGCTTCTTATGGGGGCTCGACCGTTCACGATACAAGCAACGGGACTACGGATCTAGCCGTGGACGACACCGCGCCCACGATCTCCCATACCGTAGGAACTCCGCAATATCCCTCCGGGTGTACAGACCACCCCGACTGCTTCGTCACGGGCGGGACGACCCTCTCCGTTTCGGTGACCGACCCCACCGTCAACGGTGTGACGAGCGGGCTGGCCAGCTGCACCGTCACGGTGACGCCCCCCTCCGGCCCGGCCCAGAACCCCACGTGCACGATCTCGGGAAGCAGCGCCAACAGCAGCTTCACGCTCGACGGGCTCTTCCCCGGCGGTCCCGACGGGGAATACACCGTTACGGTGGACGCCCAGGACAACGTGGGCAACACGGCGGCTACGTATACCTTCCGCGTCTACCGCGATGACACCCCGCCCACCATCGCCGACCCGGTGCACACGAACACGATCTGCTATCCCGCTGCAAACTGCGATGCCCCGCCGGAGACCGTCCAGGCCGACACCTACGTGAAGGCCCTCGATCAGGCTTCTCCCTTCGTGGCCGCCAGCACCTTCGCGTACCCCTCGGTGGATGACGGAACAGGCTCTGGTGTGCAGGGCTGCACCCTCTCCGGGACCCAGTCCGACGGGGCCTACACGGCGGGCACGAACTTCCGCATCGCCTCGGGCGACGGGCCGAAGAGCTTCAGCCTGACGTGTCAGGACAACTTGGGGAACTCGAGCACGAACACCTCGCCCACCCTCAACGTCGACGACACCCCGCCCACGATCACCGGCCCCCTCCACACGAACACCACCTGTGATCCTGTGGGGAACTGCGACGCGCCCCCGGAATTTGTAAGCGTAGGCGTCTACGTCAAGGCCCTCACCCAGGGGTCGCCCTTCGTGCCCGCGAGCACGTTTAAGTACGACGTGGCCGACGGTGGAAGCGGCCTGCCCGGCGGGCAGTGCATCCCGGGGCTCTCGGGCACGCAGCAGAACGGAACGTATACGCCGGGTGCGGACTTCAACGTCGCCTCCGGGGACGGGCGCAAGACCTTTAGCATCGCTTGTGACGACAACCTGGGCAACCGGGCTACGAACACCTCGCCCGAGGTGATCGTGGACGACACCCCGCCCACGATCACGCCCTCGATCCCCGGCTCGCCCACCTGGCCGGTGGGCTGCCAGGGCGGTCCCCCCAACTGCTACGTCAACTCCCTGACCACCCTGCGCTTTACGGTCGTGGACCCCGACGCGGGGACCGACCCCGGCAGCGGCTTTACGGGACCCAACTCCGGGTGCACGATCACGGTGACGGGGCCGGGACCGAACAGCCCCCCCTGCACCGTCCTCCCGGGCGACAACGATTACACGCTCATAAACGGGGGCTTTGCCACCGACGGGGTCTACACGAACTACGCCGAGGCCACGGACGACCTCGGGAACTACGCCCGCAGCGCGGATCTGGTGGTGGTGCTCGACAACACCCCGCCGCAGATCGGCAAGGACATCCCGGGCGCGCCCACGTATTTGGGCGGCTCGCCCCCGGGGACGGAGTGCGAGGGCGACCCCGGCACCGACTGCTACGTAAGCTCGATCACCACCCTGCGGGTCACGATCGTGGAGCCCCCCGCGGGCACGGAGCCCGGCAGCGGGCTCAACAACTGCACCATCGACGTCACAGGGCAGCACTACGGCAACGCCCACGATCCCGGCTGCACGGAGGGGAACAACGACTTCACCCTGCCCGCCTCCCTAAAGGACGATCGATATCAAATCACCGTGCCGATCGTCCAGGACAACCTGGGGAACACGAACTTCGACAACAGCCTGCTCGAGGTCATCCTCGACAACACCCCGCCCACCATCGCGCCGCCGGTGCACCTCAACAAGACCTGCTGGCCCTTGGATCGCTGTGATGCCCCACCCGAAGTCATCACGGACGGTACTTGGGTCAAAGCTCAAAGTAGGGGGAACTTTGACCCCAGCAATCCCCACTTGCCCACTTATTTAGGCCCGATTGAGCGTTCGAGATTCGAGTACCCCACCCTCTTCGATCCCGACATCGCCCCCGGCCTCCCCGGGAGCGGCCTTTTGGACTGCACCCTCTCCGGGGGGACCGACGCCGACGGGCTCTACGTCGCCGGGACGGACTTCTCGTTCCTGCCCGGGGACGGGACGCGCACCTTCCGGCTCGACTGCCGGGACAACTTGAGCTACAGCATCCCGGTCAACACGAGCTTTGACGACCGGACGCTCAACGTGGACGACACGCCCCCCGTCGCCTCGTTCGTGACGGCGGGCCCCCGCTACGACGACCCCACGGACGGGACGATCTTCGTCAAGACCACGACGGTGATCACCCCGGTGCTCACCGACGCTGGGGTGGGAGTGGACCTCAACGGCTACACGGGCGACCCCATGGACGGCCCACCCGGGAACCCGCCCTGCCTCCAGAACATTGACCAGGACGCGGCCCTGACGCTGCCGTGCCTTACGCCGTTTACCTTCCCGCCGCCGGATCGGGACCATCACTTCTGGATCGCCCGGCCCGACAAGCTGGGGAACGTGGCCGAGAGCCACTTCGTCTTCATCGTGGACGACACCCCGCCCGCGGTGCGGCTGATCGCCCCCGAGGAGCACGGGCAGTACCTCCTGCGGGAGCGGGTACCCGTACGGTGGGAGGCGACGGACGACGTCTCCTTCTTCGGTCCGCAGGAGTCGCCCTTCCTGCCGCCGGGGGTCGAGCCGCGCGGCTCCGGGATTGCCGAAGTGATCGCCACCGTCCCCAACGGCCACCCCATCGACACCGCCTCCGTGGGGGCGAAGATCTTTACGCTGACGGTCACCGACAACCTGGGCCACACGACGACCGTCACCGTGACGTACCTCGTGGTCTACGACTTCTTCCTGGACCCGGCCCTTGAGGAGGCCCTGGCCCGCGGTTTGGAGGTCGGCGACGAGGTCTCGTTGGCCTTCCGGCTCCGGGACGCCCACGGCGCGGTGGTGCCGGACGCCGAGCCCGTCATCGCGCTGGTGGACCCCGAAACGGGCGAGGTGGTGCGGGACTTCCGGCCCCACAACCGAGCCCGCTTCGACGCGGAAACGGGCTTTTACACCTTCGCCTTCTCCACGGAGGGCCTGGCACCGGGGGAGTACGAGATCTGGGTCCAGCCGGGGGACACCACCACCCGGAAGATCCAGCTGGTGGTGAAGTGAAGAAGAAGTCGGTCAACGGATGCGAAGCGGATTAGCGGATTAACGGATGCGGATGATGATCGAGCCCTCGGGGCATCCGTTAATCCGTTTCCCCATCCGTTGACAGATGAGAGGGGGAGCGAACGGGCCCGAGCCCCCAGCCGAGCTTCTCGCGCAGCAGGGGGAAGAAGCCCCGCCGGCCCTCGAGCACCACGAGCCGGGTGGGGTGGGGCGAGCGATCCACCCGGACGCGGTCCCCGGGCTCGAGTTCCGCCTCCTTCATCCCGTCCACCAGGAGCCAGCCGGGGTACTTCATCTGCGCCCACAGCTCCCCCTGCGCGGGCAGCACCAGGGGGCGCAGGGTGAGGGTGTGCACGTTGAGGGGCGTGACCAGCACCCCCTCCACAGAGGGGTGCAGCACGGGGCCGTGGGCGGCCAGCGAGTAGGCCGTAGACCCCGAGGGCGTGGCGACGATGACCCCGTCCCCGGGGTAGCTCCCGACCTCCTCGTCCCCCCGGCGCAGCTCGACCTCGGTGAAGTCGTCGACGTCGCGGCGGGCGAGCACGACCTCGTTGAGCGCGCTCCACGTCCGCCCGTTCCCGTCCCCGTTTAGGCTCACCCTAAGCCGCATCCGCTCCTCGATGCGAAAGCGCCCCTCCCGGATGCGATCCAGGGCCTGCGGGAGCTCTGCGGCGCTCGTCTGGGTGAGGAACCCCAGGCTCCCCAGGTTCACCCCCAGGATGGGGGTCCCGTGGGCGGCCACGCGATAGGCGCAGTGCAAAAACGTGCCGTCCCCTCCCAGCGAGACGGCGAGCCACTCCGCGTCGGGCTCCCGGGGGAAGGGGGCCCGGAGCGGGACGACCTCGACGGGGAGGTTGTGGGCCTTCGCCCACTCCCGGAGGGAGGCCGCCGCCTCCGCGGCGCCGGGCCGCCTCTCGTACACCACCGCGAGGATCGCCTTGGGGAAGCTCATTCTCATCGCGCCTCAGTGTACGGGGTTCCGGGAGAGGGCGTCAACGATCCCGGTCGGTCATCGAGCGGCCATCCATCGGGAGGTCTAGAGGTACTTCCAGCGGCAGAGCCAGCGCTCGGCGATCTCGATCAGCACGTAGAGCCCGAGCCCCAGGATCCCGATGGCCACGATCCCCGCAAAGACGCTCTCGAAGCTGAAGGCTTTAAACGAGCTGTTGATGTAGAAGCCCAAACCCGCATAGGGGGAGCGCCCCAGCTGGACGGCCGTCTCGGCCAGGTAGATGGCGAAGATCCCCAGCCCCAGGCTGATGCGGAGGCTGGTGAAGATGGCGGGGAGCGCCGCGGGGAGGACGACGTGCCAGTAGACCTTCGGGCGCGAGAGCCCGGCGGCCAGGGCGCTCAGCACGTAGTCCTTGGGGACGTTGGCCGCCGCATCGCGGGCCGACACCAGCAGCTGGAAGAAGACCACCAGCACGGCGAACGCGACCTTCGAGACCTCGCTCCCGATCCCGAGGAGCACGAACAGGATGGGCCAGAACACCACCTTGGGAATGGGGTAGGCCGTGTAGATCAGGGGCGAGAGCAGCTCGCGCACCCGGCGCTCGTGGCCCACCCACAGCCCCAGGGGGACGGCCGTAACGAGCGAGAGGAGAAGGGCCGCCACCAGCCGCGCGCCCGTCCCCAGGAAGTGGTTCCCGATCTCGCGCCAGTGGCGGGGGAAGACCAAAAACGCCTCCAGGGGGCCCGGAAGCACCCGGGCCCGGCGGGGGTCCAGCGTCGCCTCCAGGAGCCAGCTGAGTAGCTGCCACAGCACCAGGAGGACCAAGACGCTCAAGAGGTAGCCGAGGGTCTGCCGTCGGATTGCCTTCATTTCAAGGCGTCGGAACTTGGAAGAAGGACCGCACCTCGCGGACCCGGTCGAAGAACGTTTGGCTTTGGCGGTACGCCGGGTCCCCCATCTCCGGGTTGGGGATCGTCCCGACCACCCGGGCGGGCCGCCCCGAAAAGATCACGATCCGCTGCCCCAGGAAGACGGCCTCCTCGATGTCGTGGGTCACGAGCACCAGCGTAAACCCGTGCTTGTGCCAGAGCTTGAGGATGAGGTTTTGGGTCTGCTCCTTGGTGAGGGCGTCGAGGGCGGCGAGGGGCTCGTCCATGAGCAGCACGGTGGCGTCCTGGGCCAGGGCCCGGGCGAGGCTTACCCGCTTCTTCTCCCCGCCCGAGAGCTGGGCTGGGTAGCGACGCTCGAAGCCCTCCAGCCCCAGGTCCCGCAGCGCCCTCTTGATCCGCTTGACGTCGGCCACCCCCTGGAGCTTGAGCCCCAGGGTGGCGTTCTGCCAGACGGTCTTCCAGGGGAGCAGGCCGGTCTCCTGAAGGATGAGGGCGACCTCCGGGCGGGGCTTCTCCACCGGGTGGCCGTCGATCTCCACCCGCCCGGAGGTGGGTCTTATCAGCCCCGCCAGCACGTAGAGAAAGCTCGATTTCCCGCACCCGGAGGGGCCCAAGATCGCCAGGCTCGCCCCCCGCTCCACCCGCAGGCTCACCCCCGCCAGCACCGGGTTCTCCATCCCCCCGGCCTGCGGGTAGGCGAGATGGAGATCTTCGACCTCGATCATGTCATGTCATCTCATCTCATCACATTGCACATCGTTCTCTCAGCGCTTCCCGCACGAACCGCGAGCGGATTTACGCCTTGGGCGGCTCGTAGTAGCGGCTCGAGTAAGCCCGCTCAAACGGGATGCCCTCGGAGATGTAGCCCTTCTTGACGGCCCAGTCGGCCACCCCTTGGTACTCCGCGGGGGCCAGCCCTCGGGGGAGGGGGAAGTCCGGGATCAAGTACTCCTGGAGGAACTCCTCCGCGCCGGGGGGGAGGTCCTCCCGGGAGAGGCCGGGGAAGAAGAAGGCGAGCGCCGCGTCCAAGCCGACCTCGATGACCTCCTCCCGGGGGGTGTTCTGGAGCTGCTCCAGCACTTCGTGGACCCCGGCGTAGAAGTTCTCCAACAGCTCGGGGTTCCCCTCGATGAGCGCCTCCTGGAAGGCCCAGATGCTGGGGACCAACGGCTGGTCCTCGAAGTTCGAGAGGGGCACGACGGGCGTCCCCTCGGCCTCCGTGATGTACTCCAGATACGAGCCGATGGGCTCGGGCAGCACCGCCGCCAGGATGCTCCCTTGGCCTAGAAGGGTGGCCAGCAGCACGAGGTCCTCGAAGTCCGTGTAGTGCGTGTCGCCGTCTACGGCCAAGCCTCGGCTCTCCAGCAGGAGGTCCGTCTGGTACTCGATGTCCGTCTCGCGCAGCAGCCCGATGCGGCGGGAGCGCGAGCCGTCCAGCCGCTGGAGCAGCGTGTCCAGATCCCGAATCCCGGAGAAGTGATGGGTGAGCAGCGTGTAGCGATGGGGGCCCGGTGCGGGTTCTTCCCCTTCTCCTCCTTCTCCTCCTTCTCCTTCTTCCCCATTCCCTTCCGGGGGCTGGGGCGGGATCATCTCGTAGGCGGTGCTGGTGATCTTCAGCTTCGCTTCGGCGGAGAGCAACTGGAGCACGGACGTGATGTCCGTGAGGGCACCGTCCACGCTGCCGGTAAAGAGGGCCAGGTTGCGATCGCGGCGGTTGGCGATCCCGAAGAGCTCCACCGTCAGCCCATGGGCCTCGAAAATGCCCTGATCTTGGGCAAAGGCGATGGGAAAGCTCTCGATCATGGGGGGGAGGCTGAGCTTGAGGGTGGGCAGCTCCTGCCCCCTTCCCGCGAAGGGCCAAAGGGAGGCGAGGGATACGGCCCCCAGCGATCGCAGGAAGTCTCGTCGCGTTAGGATGACGACCACCTCCTCCAAGATGCGTCCGATTATAGCCTTCCCTAGGGATGCGATCAATACTTAGGGGCGGGTCTACGGCCTCTTGTCTTCCGGGCGGGGGAGCGATATAATCCCCGGTGCAGGCGGGCGTAACTCAGCGGTAGAGTGCCAGCTTCCCAAGCTGGTGGTCGCGGGTTCGAATCCCGTCGCCCGCTCCAAATTGCCCTTTTCTCGTGCCTATTCCTTTTTATTTGCCCTCCCCAAGAGATCCGCTTACAATACGGCGATCGGCCATGGTGGAGATGCGCTCCCTCTTCGACGAGCCCCAGGACGATCTCAGAAGACTCCCCTGGGAGGAGCTGGTGGCCCGCGCGCAGGGGTGCACGCTCTGTCGCTTGAAGGACAGCCGCACCCACGTCGTCTTCGGCGAGGGGCCCGTCCCCTGCGACCTGATGTTCATCGGGGAGGCCCCCGGCGAGGTGGAAGACCAGATGGCCCGACCCTTCGTGGGGCCCGCGGGCAAGAAGCTCGATGAGATATTGGCTTCGGTGGGAATCGAAAGAGATGAAGTCTACATCACGAACACCGTCAAGTGCCGACCCCCCAACAACCGCCTGCCCCAAAAGGACGAGATGGAAGCCTGCTGGCCCTACCTGGAGGCCCAAATTTACCACGTCAAGCCCAAGATCATCGTCACCCTGGGGAACGCCCCCACCCAGCTGCTGCTCAAGACCCAGGAGGGGATCACCAAGCTGCGCGGGCAGTTCTTCCCCTGGAGGAACGGGATCGAGGTCTTCCCCATGTTCCACCCCAGCTACCTGCTGCGAAACCCCTCCAAGGCGAAGGGGAGCCCCAAGTACCTCACCTGGCTCGACATCCAGACGGTGAAGGCGAGGCTCGATGAACTCCGCGGACGCGGCCCGTCCCCCTAGGGGCACCGAGACCGAGGTCGAGCAGGCCCTCGCGCGGGCGGAAGCCCTCCGGAGGGAGGGCCGCTACGCCGAGGGGATCGCCCTCCTGCAGGACGCCCTCCGCTCTCCCGTGGAGAAGGCCCAGAGGGCGCAGATCTACTTCCGCATGGGGAACCTCTACTTCGACGCCGGGAGGATCGAAGACGCCGAGCAGGCGTACCTCAAGGCCATCGCGCACGACCCCCTCCACATCAGCGCGCACCACAACCTGGGGGTCGTCTACCGCAGGCAGGGGCGCATCGCGGAGTCGATCAAGATGCGCAAGAAGGCCAACGCCCTGGCCCGCCGGCACCCCGAGCGGCTCAAGCTCGCCCCGCACGAGATCCAACGGGCCCGCCGCTTCGCCCGCGCCTGGCTCCTGGGGGGGCTCATCGCGCTTGCCCTGCTCCTGCTGTTGCTCCTCTGGGCCTTCGGGTAGTACACTGGCCTCCCACGCAATCCTAACGCGATCGCACGGAATCCAGAGGGAGGAATGGCTGCCATGGCACAGGGTGACCTGCTGATCGTCCTCAACAAAGACGAGGACACCGTCTCGTTCATCGATCCCTCGACGGGGGCCACCGTGGAGAAGATCGAGGTGGGCCACAACCCCCACGAGGTCTGCGTCTCGCCCGACCGCAAGACGGCGTACGTCTCGAACGCCCTGGGGAACAGTGTTTCCGTCATCGACTTGGAGGCCCGAAAAGAAAGGGAGCGCCTGGAGCACCCGGAGTTTCAATTTCCCCACGACCTCAAGATCACGCCCGACGGGAGGAAGCTCTACCTCGCCGTGACCTACGCGAACAAGGTGTTCGTGTACGAGCGGCCCTCCCACAAGCTCTTGAAGATCATCCCCACGGGCCAACGCCTCTCGCACATGCTCGCGCCCACCCCCGACTGGACCCGCATCTACGTCCCCAACATCGGCTCGAATACCCTCACGGTGCTCGACACGGCGACCGACGAGGTGCAAATGCACATCGCCGTGGGGAAGGGTCCGGAGGGCGTGGCCGTCCACCCCTCGGGGGCGTTTCTGTACGTGGCCAACCAGGACGACAACGACCTCTACGTGCTGAGCACGGAGCACCACGGGCTCCTGGCGAGGCACCCCCTGGGGGCGTGCCCCGTGCGGATGGTCTTCTCCCCCGACGGGCGCTATGCGTTCATTCCCAACCGCGAGTCCCACGATCTGTCCGTGGTGGACACCCAAAGGCACTGGGAGATCAAGCGCATCCCGGTGGGCCGCTGGCCGGGCGGCGTCGTCTTCGACCCTCCCGGGCGGAGGGCCTACGTGGCCAACAACAAGACGAACGACATCTCGGTGATCGACGTAGAAACCCTCAAAGAGGTCGGCCGCATCGACG
>JALUUA010000009.1 GCA_027021605.1 Candidatus Bipolaricaulota bacterium
GCGTGAGAAACGTCACCCCGCGCCGCAGAAACGCCCGGCGGGTCAGGCCCTTCGGGCCTTGAGATCGCATTTCACGGTTTCCGTTCCCGTTTCTCGTGGACACGGTGCCTCCCTTCTTCTCTTTCTTTCTTCTCTTTCTCTCTTGGGCTCGCTAGTTGAGCTGGTACTCCGGAAGGGTGAGGATGAGGTGCACGAGGCCGCGCACCTGGCGATCGAGCGTGCGCCGATCTAACACGAACGCCCCCCCGCTGCCCTGGGCGAGGAACTCGACCAGGGCGCTGCGGGTGGCCTCGGGGACCCGCAGGGGCCCCAGGGCCCACAGCAGCCGATCGACGACCTCCTCCGGGGACTTGAACTCCCCCGACCCCAAGAGGCGAGTGGGGTCGAAGCGAACGTCCCGGGCGCGGGCACTGGTGAGGGCACTCGCCGCGTTGTACCTCACGAGAAGGGTTGCGGTGTTGATCCAACTCAACCCCCAATCCCAGCCCGCGACCGTGGGCGGGTTGAACAGAACTTGCTCCATAAGCGCCAGCGGCCCCAACAGGAATCGGGGCGGGACCTCCATGCGCAGGTGCTTGATCGCCCCCACCACGAACTCCACGGGGCTCTTGACGTTGGCGAAGAGGGCTCTTTCGCTGTAGAAGGCGTCGTGCAGCAGGATGTAGCGCACCACGGCGCGCAGGTCGTAATGGCTCTCAAAGTAGACGTCGGCGACCTCCTCGATGATCTCCGGCTCGGGATCGGGGTAGACGAAGTACTCCCAGAGCTTCTTGGCCAGATATCGCCCCGTGGCCCGCTGCTTTACGACGATGTCCACGACGTCCTCGCCGTTGAACTCGCCCGTCTCCCCGAGGACGGTCTTGGTGCCGTAGTCGTGCTGACGGCCGTTGAAGAAAAAGTGTCCGCGACGCACGGTCCAGCCCGTAAAGGCCCGCGCGGCCTCCTGGATGTCGCGCTCCGTGTAGTTGGGCTCGCCCGTGATCACATCTTCAATGCCCATGCTGAAGAGCTCGAAGAGCTCGCGGGCGTAGTTCTCGTTGGGATGGCCCTTGACGTTCGTGTTGTTGTCCAGCCAGAGGATCATCGCCGGGTCCTTGGAGACCTCCACGAGCAGCTCGCGGAAGTTCCCCAGCGCCAGGCGGCGGAACAGCTCGTTCTGCCGCAGCATAAGCTCCCGGCTTACGACCTTGCTCACGGCTGTGGCGAAGTGGTCGTGCCAGAAGAGCACCATCTTCTCGAGCAGGGGGCGCCGGGTGTGGAGCATCCGGTAGAGCCACCACTGCTGGATCTGGCCGAGGGAGAGCTGCCGGCCCCGCTCCACCTCCAAGAAGCGCCGGGCCTCCAGGGCCCGCTCCATCGCGCTGTCGTCGACCCGCTCGTAGTTCACGAGGTAGTCGACCGCGCCCTCCCGCCCCAACCGCAAGAGGAACTCGACGTCGTCTGGGGTGCCCCCGAAGCCCGCCCGCCGCAGCAGGTGGGCCGCCTGCTCGTACGTCCACTCCGACATCCCACCGCCTCCCTTCGCCTTGCTTTGTGTTTCCTTGCTCTGCGAGTTGCCTTGCGGTTACCCTCCCGGCGTCTCGCCCGCGCTTAGGGCCGTTCCGCCTCCAGCTCGCGATAGAGCGCCCGGGTGCCGCCCTCGCTGGGGGGATCCTCCCGGCTGCCGCGGGCGGCGAGCAAAAACGCCAGGGCTTGGCGAAAGGCCCGCCGGGCCCGCGGGAGGCCCTCCGCGCGGCCCACGGCGTTCAGCGCCTCCCGCGTCTCGGCAACGTAGTACTGCACCATCTCCAGCGCGAACAACAGGGAGCGGGCCCGCTCGTTTCCCCGCTCCGCCGGGCCGCGCAGCGCCTCCTGGAGGCGCTCGAGATGGACGAGGAGGCCCACGCCGTCGGCGCCCGGCGGGAGTCCGGCCGGAGCGCGAAACTCGGGGCTCTTCTCGCCCACCAGGACGTTCAAGACCCGCGCCGCCCGGAGGCGAAGCTCCCGCAGGTCCGAGGCGGGCCAGGCGAAGACCGCCTCGCGGATCGCCACGCTCAGCTGCTCGATCGCCGCCCGGGCCCAGTCCCGCGCCTCCGGGGGGATCTCCGCTCGGGAGGCTTGGGATTGGGCCTCCCCCTGCCCCAGCGCCAAGAGCCCTCCCAGTAGAAGTCCCACCAGAAGCGAGAGCCCCGCCCTCCGAGTCGCCTTCTTCCGTGCGCGCACGCCGTTCGCCCTCCTTTGGTTCGGACGGTTTTCGGTTTTACCCCGTCCCGGTCCGGAATGCCATAGAAGCGGGATAAAAATCGGGTAAAAACGCGAACCCTTCTCACCCCTGGAGCTTGTAGCCGAAGCCGCGGACGGTCACGATCCGCCGCGGGTTTCGGGGGTCCTCTTCCAGCTTCTGCCGCAGGAAGTAGATGTACTGCTTGACGTCCTGGGAGGTGGCGTAGTGGCTATTCGCCCAGACGCGTTTTAAGATCTCCTCGCTCGAGAAGACCCGGCCCGGCTCGGAGGCCAGGAGCGCCAGAAGCTCGAACTCCTTGGGGGAGAGCTCCACGGGCTCCCCCCCGACGGTCACCCGCTTCCCCTCCTCGTCAATGGCCAAATCCCCCACGCGCTGCCAGCGGGTGGGGACCGCCCCTTGCGATGGGCCCTGCGGTGGCGCGCCGGGGGGCGGCTCCGCGGCCGGGGCGGCGGGGATCGCCGAGGGGGGCCGCGGGCGCAGGAAGAACATTGCCAGGAGCAGCCCCACGAGCGCGACGGCTCCCGTGCCCACCCCCAAGGTGAGCCACAGCTGGGCCCGCAGCTCCCGCTCCAGGGGCTCCAAGGAGAGCCCCAAGCGCACGTACCCCTGCCGATCGGGGAGCGCGCGGCGGATGTCCCAGTACGCCCGCCCCTGAGCCGTGACCCGGCGCTCGATCGTGAGCCCTCCCCCTCCGGCCTCGCCGCTTGCCGCTGGGGGTAGGGGCTCCCCCAGCCGGTTTACCTCGGCGAGCACCTCCCCGTCGACGACGATCTGGGCGTAGAGGACGTTTCCCAGGACGAGCGTCCCCGTCAGGAACTCGAGGTCCTGTTGGTTGCCCTGCTTGAGGTCGAAGGAGACGCGGTCCTGGAAGGTCCACGCCAGGAGCTCCGCGCGGGCGCGGTACTCGCCGACGCGCGCCTGGGCGCTCACGTGCCAGTAGCCCGCCCCCGCCAAGGCGACGAGCAGTGCCGCCGCGCCGGTCCCGAGTCCGACCCAGCGCCAGGCCCGCCTCTTCCGCCCGCGCGTTGCCTCCTCCGTCCGCATGGGGTAAGGGTACGCGCGGGGGAGCGGGGCTGTCAACGGGGCTTCCCTCTATCGATTGGGGAGCGGGCGCCCACGCGCGGGCTATTCCGGCTCCTCTATGCCCCGCGAGCCCGTGATCAGCGCCTGGCGCACCTCGGCGATCGCCTTGTTCACGTTGATGTCGCGGGGGCAAGCCTCCACGCAGTTGAAGATGTTCCGGCAGCGCCAGACGCCCGTGTTCTCGTTGAGGATCTGGAGGCGCTCCCGCCAGGCTTGGTCGCGGCTGTCGAAGATGAAGCGGTGGGCCTGCACGATCGCCGCCGGGCCCACGTAGCGCGAATCCGCCCAGAAGGAGGGGCAGGCCGTCGTGCAGGCCGCGCATAGAATGCACTTGGTGGTGTCGTCAAACCGGGCCCGCTCCTCGGGGGACTGGAGCCGCTCGCGGGCGGGCGGGCGCTCGTCGTTTACGAGATAGGGCATCACGGAGCGGTACTTCCTGAAGAAGGGCTCCATGTCCACGACCAGATCCTTGATGACGCGAAAGCCCCGCAGGGGAGCCACCGTGATGACCTTCCCCAGGTCGCGCACCAGGGTCTTGCACGCGAGACGGTTGCGCCCGTTGATGAGCATCGCGTCGGAGCCGCAGATCCCGTGCAGGCACGAGCGGCGCACGGCCAACGTCCCGTCCTGGAACCACTTGATCTGGTGGAGCGCGTCGATCACCCGATCCGTCGGCTCCACCTCCACGGTGTACTCCTCCCAGTGGGGCTTTTCGTCGACCTCGGGGTTGTAGCGCTGAATGCGTACGCGGACTTCCATCTTCCGTCGGTCCTCCCTGTTCTGTTATGGACACTTCGCAGACCCGCTTAGTAGACCCGCGCCTTCGGCTGCCACTTCGTGATCACGACGGGCTTGTACTCGAGGTGGAGGGAGCCGTCCTCCCGGCGGTAGGCCAGGGAGTGCTTGAGCCAGTTCTCGTCGTCCCGGTCGGGGTAGTCCTCGCGGGAGTGGGCCCCGCGGCTCTCGGTGCGCGCCAGCGCGGCCGCCGTGGTGACCTCGGCGATGTCCAGCATGTTCCCCACTTCCCAGGCTTCCATCAAGTCCTGGTTGAAGACCCGGCCGGGGTCCATGACCCGGGCCTTTAAATAGCGCTCCCGCAGCTCGCGGATTCGCTCGAGCGCGGCCTCCAAGAGCTCCTTCGTGCGGAAGACCCCCACGCTCTGCATCATCACCCGGCGCAGCTCCTCGCGGATCTCGGCGGGGTTCTCCTTGCCGCGGCCGTTCCGTAAGCGCTCCAGTTCCGCCTCCACCCGCTCGGTGGGGTTGGGGGGCAGGGGCGGGCGGTCGTTCTGCTGCAGGAAGCGGGCCATGCGCTGGCCGCCGAGCTTCCCGAACACCACGAGGTCGAGCAGGCTGTTCGTCCCCAGGCGGTTCGCCCCGTGGACGGAGACGCAGGCGCACTCCCCCGCGGCGTACAGGCCGGGGAAAACGGTGTTTTCGGGGTCGACGACGACCTCGCCGTGGACGTTCGTGGGGATGCCGCCCATGGCGTAGTGGGCCGTCGGCTGTACGGGGACCGGCTCCTCCAGCGGGTCGATGCCCAGGTACGTCCGGCAGAACCCGATCGTGTCCCCCAGCTTCTCGAGCAAGTACTCCTTGGTGACG
>JALUUA010000010.1 GCA_027021605.1 Candidatus Bipolaricaulota bacterium
AGCAGCAGGGGGGCGGGCACCGACCGTCCCCCGGCGGGGCCGGGAGCGGCGCGGACCGCCAGCCCGTGGGGGTCGTCCCCCAGCGGGACGAAGCGCGCCTCCCGGCGATTGAGCGCGTCCACGACGGCCACGCCGGGGGTTTCACCCCCGCCCGCGGGGCCGCGCACCGCCACGAAGAGCGTCGAGCCGTCGGGCGAGGCGTCCAGGAGGTCGAGCCCTGGACGCATCGCGAACTCGCCCTGGGCTCGAAAGCCCGCCCGCTCGTCGAACGCGAAGATCCGGACGCGCCCGTCCCGCCGCCCGAAGACCCACACCGCCCCTTGGGGGGAGACCCATAGCCCGTGGGCGTCGTCCACGCCCGCGTCGGCCTCGAAGAGGAGCTCGTCGCGCTCCGTGTCGAACGCGTAGAGGCGATTGAGGGGCCGGCCGACGTTGGCGAACATCACCCGCTCGTCGGGGGCGTAGCGGGCGAGGCCGCAGCCGTTCTTCCCCGTGCTCTCGAAGCGCTTTCGCACCTCCCCGCGGGCGACGTCGATCACCTCGATCCCGCCCGTGGCCGCGGGGTCCTCCGCCTCGGGGTCGCCGCCCAGCGTTATATAAGCCTTGCGCCCGTCGGCCGTAAACAGCAGGCAGATGGGTCGCGTCCCCATCGGGATCGTCCGGCCCCGCTCGAACCGCCCGCGCCGGGTGTCCGTCAGGATCTCCGTGACGGTCGCCTCCCCCACGTTGACGACCAGGAGGCGCGTCCCGTCGGGGGAGGGCATGGGCGCGTGGGCCTTCGTCCCCGTAGGGATCTTCGCGACGACCGCCTTGGTTTCCGCGTCGACAACGGCCACGGCCCCGGCGGCCACCAGCGCCACGTAGGCGTAGCGCCCGTCGGGGCTGAAGAGCACCATGTGGGGCTTGCTCGTGGCGGGCTCCCCGTCCCCGTCCATCGGGATCTCCGCCTTCACGCTCAGGGTGGCCCCGTCGAGCACGAGCAGGCGATCCCCCTCCTGGTCGCTCACCCAGACCTCGAGCGCTTGGGCTTCCCCCTGGAGCTGTCCGCCGACGATCCCCGCGAGGATCAACAAGAGCGCCAATAGGGGTTTCATCGCGTCAGCCCTCCTCCCCCTCCCCTTCCTCGACGGTGAGCGTGCCGATCATCCCCCGCTCGCGGTGGCCGGGGATGGCGCAGTAGTACTCGAACTGCCCGGGGCGGTCGGGGGTGAAGCGCACGGTTGCCTTGCCCGTCCCGAAGCGGACGTTCACCCCCAGCTCGTCGATGGTGAAGGTGTGGGTTCCCGTAGACCGAATGTCGAGGACGACCTCCTCGCCGACGTTCACCGTAAGCGTCTTGGGGGAGAAGAAGAAGTTCCCCGCCCGCATCGCGATGGCGCCCTCCTCGGGGGTCCCGCCCTGCTGCCCTCCGCGCAGCGCCAGGAAGAAGACCCCCGCCAGGACCGCGATCCCCACGAGGATCCAGCCCACGGGCAGCTTGCTCCCCTTCCCCCTCGCGCCTTTGGCCGTGCCTTTCTTACCCGCCATCTCTTCCTCCTCTTCCTTTCCTTGTATTCCTTCAAGGCTTAGTCAAGCCTTAGTCTTGTTCGATTCGGCTCCTCGTGGAGGGGAACGGCGCTGCGTTCCCCCGTGTATCCCTCGGGGATGAGCGTCCGGGGTTTCGGGCCCCTTTATGCGGCCCCGCTTGCGCTCCCGCTTTGTCCCGGTGGGTGGGCGCTCCCCACCCGGCTCGGGGGGATGGGGATATGGGGATCAGCCCCTCTCGATGAACGCCCGGATCTTCCCCTCGTCCACCTCGTCCAGCGTCAGGATCCGCCCGTAGGCCGTGAGCGCGATCTTGGCGTCCATCTCGGGATAGGGGGCCATGTAGACGAACTCGTACTCCTGGGCGATCGTCGCCAGGCGATCCACCAGGTCCGGCGCGCACTCGAACTTCGCGCAGTTGAACTGGATCAGGATCCCCGGCCGCTGGCCGCCCATGCCGAGGGGGACGTGCTCAAGGATGTGCCGCTGGACGGGGAGCGGGATCGGCTCCGCGGTCGAGACCCGCTCCGCGGGGTAGCGCTCGACGTGCCCGATGACCGTGATCGGGGGGAGGACCTTGGAGCGCTGGGACGGGGGGAAGGACGAGAGCCCCACCCCCACCACCACGAGGGCGATGGTGATCGCGCTGCCCACCGCCACGAGGACGTGCCAGCGCTGCTTGAAGTCCAACGTGCCCCGCCCGGCCTCCGACCGCTCCGCCCCCGGCTCCCGGGGGGGAGTTCGACGCTTCGCCCGCTTCTCACGACTCCGTTTGCCCATAAACGTGATCCCTCCTTTGGATGCGCTCTTCGGGGTGCTTCAACAACGAAACGCGGGAAACGTTGTTCCCCCTGCCCGCGGGGGGCGAGGGGGAGACGGAGGGATCAGCGCGGGGGTTTCTCCGGGAAGGTGGGGAGGACTTTGGGGGGTGGGAGGGAGAGCTCGACCGACAAGGCGGTCGCGCTCGAGTCGGGGGAGAACTCCCAAGTGGGGAGCAGGAGGGAGCAGCTGATGAGGAGCGGACAGGGATCGTGGGCGGTCGGGCTCGTCAACACCCAGAGCCCGACCACCAGGAGCATCCCGATCCAGGCCGCCTTCAGCCGCTTCCCCCGCATGTCCCCGCCTTTCTCCGCTTGTTGGGGTGGACCTCCGAACCGGAGCTTACCCGGCTCCGAGGCGTTGTGCAACTCCCCGAGAAGCTCAGCGCACGACGAGGGTGCCCGTCATGTCCGCGTGGCCGACGCCGCAGAAGTTCGTGCACAGAAACCGAAACTCCCCCGGGCGGTCGGCGACGAACTTGAGGACCTTGACGTTCCCCTCCGGCTCGTGGGGGATGATCACCTCGAGGTTGTAGCCCTCGAGGAAGAAGCTGTGGTCGAGGACGGAGGACCCGGCGTCGGCGGCCGGCTCGGCCCCCTCCTCGCCCATTCCGTGGGCCCCCTCCGCCTTCTCCGGGGAGGGGAGCTCGTCGTGCGCGGCGTCGTGAGCCATCTCCCAGGCGTCCTTGTACTTGGCCTCGAAGTAGGGGGCGAAGCGGGACTCGTAGCGCTCGTGGAGCTCGGGGTTGCCCGCAGCGTTGCGCAGCACCAGGGTGAGCTTCGTCCCCAAGGGGACGATAATCTGGGAGCCCTGAGCCCCGGGGGCGATCTCGGCGCGGACGCCCGGGGCCGGGCCGGGGTCGAGCACCTCGGGCACCCAGCCCCAGTGGAAGGCGTTGAGCACGACCGTCGCCTCGCCGACGGCTCCCTCTTGTGCGCCCTCCCGGGAGCCGATGGCGAAGAGGCCCCACCCGAAGGCCACTCCCAACACCAAGCCCAGCGCCAACGACAGCACGACCGCCTGCACGGTCGGCTTGCGCTCGCCCTTTCGGTTCCTGTTCCGGTTCCTGTCCGCGCTCGTTCGACCCTTTTCCTGCAGCTCGCTCATCGTTGTTCCTCCTTTGCGAAATCGTCGGGGTGCGATCCTCCGGCGTGCTGCGTGCGCGTTCCGCACGCGCCTCTTAACCCTGCACGAAACGCCGTCAGGGTTGCCGTGTTCCCCTTACCGTGGTTCCCTTAAGGGACCTTCCTCTCACCGAATCACCGAATGAAGGGGGAAGCTTCAGCGGGGTGTGCGCCCGCTTTCCCTTGTCCGCTTGGGCTGGGCGGGGTAGGACAGGGCCTACCCCGGGAGGGCGCGGGGTGGGCGCTCCGGCGGCTCGGCGAAGAGGCCGGGGACGGGTCCGTCTGTCCCCCCAGCGCCCAGCTCCGCCGCCGGGGCGGCCGAAAGGGCGAGGGTCGGCCCCGCGGGGCCGCACTTCTCGCCCCCCTCGCCGGGGTTGTGACAGCAGGCTCCCTCCATCGCGATCGCCGGGACCCAAAAGCCCATCCCGCCGTGGAGGGCGATCCCCCCGAGGAGGATCCACGCCACCACGACAAGTCCCCTTCGCCACCGCGTCCGGATCGTTTCCGTCATCGTCTGTGCATGCAGCGGGCGGAGCCGCCCGAAGCCTCCTTCGTCCTACGAGGGGTTCCTATTATAGCGGGCCGCGGGGACCTTTCTACACTCGCCCCCGCCGGGGCCCCCCGATGCTCGTGACTCGACGCTTACAGACGTTTACAAGGGGATTACGAGGGACCGTCCTTCGGTTGCAGCTCCCGGTCCAGCTCCTCGAGGAGCTGGCGCACCCGGCGGGTTACCCGCTTGGGGGTCTGGACCTTGACGGTGACGTACTGATCCCCGCGTCCGCGGCCGCGCAGATGCGGGATGCCCTTGCCCCGCAGCACGAACGTCTCCCCCGACTGGGTCCCCGGCGGGATCTTTAGCTCCTCTTCGCCGAAGAGCGTCGGCACCTTGATGGTGGCCCCCAGCGCGGCCTGCGGGAAGGTGATGGGCACCTCGCAGTAGAGATCGTCCCCCTGGCGGGTGAAGACGTCGTGGGGGGCGAGCTCCACCACGATGTAGAGGTCCCCGGGAGGGCCCCCGTACAGCCCGGCGTTCCCCTCGCCCGTGAGCTTCAATCGGGAGCCCGTGTCCACCCCCGGCGGAACGTTAATGGAGATGCGGCTCTGCTCCCAGATGCGGCCCTTGCCGTCGCAGCGAGTGCAGGGTTCTTCAACGATCTCCCCGGTGCCCTCGCAGCGGCCGCACGTCTGGATGTTGACGAAGCTCCCCAGCATGGTGCGGCGGCGGTACTCCACCTGCCCGGCCCCGTTGCACGTGGGGCAGATCCGCACGTCCGTGCCGGGCTCGCGGCCCGTCCCGCCGCAGCGGTCGCACGGGACATACCGGGGGACGGTTACTTTCACCCGGGTCCCCTGGGCGGCGTCCTCCAGGGTCAAGCGCAGCTTGTATTCGAGGTCCTCACCGCGGCGGGCGCGGGTGCGCCTGCGGGTGCGGGTCCGGGTGCTGGGGCCCTCCCCGAAGAAGAGGTCGAAGAGGTCTTCCCAGCTCCCGAAGCCGAAGAACTCCTCGAAGGTCTCCCGCGCCCGGCGGAAGTCGCCCAGGTCGAAGTCGAAGCCCTGCTCGGGCCCCACGTGCCCAAAGCGGTCGTATTGGGCCCGCTTCTCCGGGTCCGACAGGACTTCATACGCCTCGGCGATCTCCTTGAACTTCTCGGCGCTCCCGCCGTCCTTGGCCACGTCCGGGTGGTACTTCTTGGCCAAGCGGCGGTAGGCCCGCTTGATCTCCTCCTGGGTTGCGTCGCGCGAGACCCCGAGGATCTCGTAGTAGTCCTTCTTCGCCATGGGGATCGCCCGCTATTATACTTGTACGCAGGCGCTCACTTCTTCTCCTCGTCGTCCTTCTCGTACTCGGCTTCGACGTACCCGCCCGTTTGAGTGCTAGCGCCCTCCTGGCCGTCGGGGCTCGCACCGGAGCCCGCCGCGGTCGCGGCCGCCTGCTGTTGCTGATAGATCTGCTGGCCCAGCTCGAACGACGCCTGGCGCAGCTCCTCCATCGCCCTTCGCAGGTCCGCCACGGGCGCCTCCTTCTCGATCAGCTCCCTCAGCTCCTTGAGCTTGGCCTCGATGTTCTGTCGCGTGGCGGCGCTCACCTTATCGCCGTACTCCTTCAAGCTCTTTTCGGTCATGTAGACGAGCTGGTCGGCCTGGTTGCGGGTCTCGATCTCCTCGACCTTGCGGCGGTCCTCCTCGGCGTGCTCCTCGGCCTCCTTGCGCATCCGCTCGATCTCCTCCTCGCTGAGACGGGACGTTTCCTTGATCACGATGCTGGCCGACTTGCCCGTCCCTAGATCTTTGGCCGTGACGTTGAGGATGCCGTCGGCGTCGATGGCGAACTTCACCTCGATCTGGGGCACGCCCCGCGGCGCGGGCGGGATGCCCGTAAGCTGGAACCGCCCCAAGCTCTTGTTGTCCTTCGCGAGCTTGCGCTCCCCCTGGACGATGTGGATGTCCACGGTGGTCTGCCCGTCCTCGGCGGTGGTGAAGACCCGCGTCTTCTCGCAGGGGATCGTGGTGTTCTTCTCGATGATGGGGGTGGCGATCCCGCCCAGGGTCTCGACGGAGAGCGTCAAGGGGGTCACGTCAAGAAGCACGATCTCGTCGATCTCGCCCGACAGGACGGCCCCCTGAAGCGCCGCCCCCAGCGCTACGACCTCGTCGGGGTTGATCTCCTTGTTGATCTTGCCGGGGATCGCCTCCTCGATGAGCTGCTGCACCTTGGGGATGCGGGTCGACCCGCCGACGAGCACGATCTGGTCAATATCTTTTTCGGTCATCTTCGCTTCCTTGAGGGTCTGGTGCAGCAAGTCGATCGTGCGCTCCAAGAGATCCCCGATGAGGCTCTCGAGTTTCGCGCGGGTGAGCTTCTTCTCCAGGTGCTTGGGGCCGCTGGCGTCTGCGGTGATGTAGGGGAGGTGGATGACCGTCTCCTTCTTGGAGGAGAGCTCCTTCTTGGCGTTCTCGGCGGCCTCTTTGAGGCGCTGCATCGCGGCGGCGTCGTTGCGCAGATCGATGCCCGTCTCCTCCTTGAACTCCTCGATGAGCCAGTTCATGATCCGCTCGTCGAAATCCTTGCCGCCGAGTTGGTTGTCGCCGCCGGTGGCCACCACCTCGAAGACGCCCTCCCCGATCTCGAGGATGGAGACGTCGAAGGTGCCGCCGCCGAGGTCGTACACCAGAATCGTCTGGTCCTTTTCCTTGTCGAGCCCGTAGGCGAGCGCGGCGGCGGTCGGCTCGTTGATGATCCTCAGCACCTCGAGCCCCGCGATCTTCCCGGCGTCCTTGGTGGCCTGGCGCTGGGTGTTGTCGAAGTACGCGGGGCAGGTGATGACCGCCTTCTTGATGGGGTGCCCCAAGCGCTCCTCCGCGTCCTTGACGAGCTTCTGGAGGATCATCGCGGAGATCTCCTCCGGGGAGAACTCCTTCGTCCAGGCGTTCGTCTGGATCTTGACGCGGTAGTCGGTCCCCATCTTGCGCTTGATCTCCATGACGGTGCGCTCGGGGTTGGTGATCGCCTGCCGGAGCGCCAGGCGCCCCACCAGGCGCTCGCCGTCCTCGGTGAAGGCCACCACCGACGGCGTGATCCGCTCGCCCTCGGCGTTGGGGATGATCTCGGGACGACCCCCCTCGACGATGGCAATGGCCGACATCGTGGTTCCCAGATCAATGCCTACCACTTTCTCCTTGGCCATCTCCTATCCCTCCTCCTTCTCCTTCGGGTTCCCGCCGTCGCTTGATCCCCCATCTCCCGACTCGCTCTCGTCGGTTCCCCGCGCGGGGGTGGGGTCCGCGGTCGGCTGGGGTTGCGCTTGTGCGGGCCTGCGGCTCACCTTGACGCGGCTGGGGCGCAGCACCCGCTCGGCTCTTAGATACCCCCGCTCGAACTCCTCGAGCACGACGTTGGGCGGGTCTTGGTCCGTCTCGACGCTGAGCAGCGCTTCGTGGAGCAGGGGGTCGAAGGGCTTCCCCAGGGCCTCGATGGGCCGGACCCCCTCGTTCTTCAAGAACTCGCTGAACTGGGCGAAGATCCGCTCCATGCCCTCGATGAACGAGTCCTTGTCGTTGTTGTGGTTGTAGGAGCGGAAGGCCCGCTCCAAGTTGTCGTAGATGGGGAGGATCTTCAGCAAGAATTGATCCTCCACGACCCGGGTGAACTCCTCGCGCTCGCGCTCGACGCGCTTCTTGTAGTTGTCGAAATCCGCCTGCAGGTGCCGGAGGCGCTCCGTAAGCTCTTGGAGCTGCCGCTCGCGCTCCTCCAGTCGCTGCCGCAGCTCTTGCAGCTCCCGCTGCAGCGCCCCGGCGTCCGTCCCCTCTTGGACCCGGGTCTGCTCCTGTTGCTGTCCCTGTTGCTGTTGCTGTTCCTGCTCCTGTTGCTGTTGCTTTTGTTGTTGTGGTTGCTGCTGGGCTTGGGTTTCTCCCTCTTTCGGGATTCGAGTGTCGTTCACGACGGCCTCACCTCCGGGGCTTGGGCGGCCGCGGGCGCGCGGCGGCTGAGCGTGAGGATGGCCTCCAAGCGGTTGCCGATGTACTGGGTGATCGAGCAGGCTTTCGAGTAGTCCATGCGCACGGGGCCGAGCACCCCCAGCACGCCCGAGTGGCCGTAGCCCATCAGCACCAGGCTGCACGGGCGCAGCTCCCGCAGGGCGTTCTCGGAGCCGATGCGCACCTGCAGCTTGGAGTCGTCAATTTGCGATTCCAAATATTCCCCAAACCGGACGGACTCGCTCAGGAGCCGCACGATGTCCCGCACCTCGGCGAGGCCCACCTCCTCCTCGAGGAGCTTCTGGAGGAGGTTGAAGAGCCCCTCGGTGTACAGCCTGCGCTCCAGGCGCCGCTCGAGGGCGCTCTGAAGCAACTGGAAGGCGCTCTGGGTACGGGGGTCGTGCCAGCCCTCGCCCGCCTCCGCCACATAGCGTTGGGCCTCCTCGCGGACCTCGCTGAGGGTGCGCCCTCGGAGCCGCTCGCTCAGCCAGCGCCCGATCTCCTCGAGCTCCTCCGCGGGCAGGGCCGTGGGCAGGATGCGGTGCTCCACGATCCCCAGCTCGGACAAAATGACGACCAAGGCGCTCTCCTCGTCGAGTTTCACGAACGTGATCGACTCCAGGCGGGTCTCCTCCAGCCGGGGGGAGAGCACGAACCCGGCGTAGCCGCTCAGACCCGCCAGGAGGAGCGCCGTCTGCTTTAACAGTTCTTCCAAGGGCTGGCGCTGGAGGCGGTAGCTCTCCATGAGCGCGTGCTCCTCGGGGCGGGTCAGCTCGCTGAGCTCCAATAACCAGTCCACGAAGAAGCGAAACCCCTTCTCCGTGGGGACGCGCCCCGCGGAGCTGTACTCCTTGGCGATCAGCCCCTCCTGCTCCAGCGCCTTCATGTCGTTGCGGATCGTGGCGGAACTCACATCGAGGCCGTACTCCTTAAGCAGCGTCTGGGAGCTTAAGGGACGGCCCGTCTTGATGTAGTGATCGACGATGGCTTTGAGCACTAGGCGCTTCCGGTCGTCCACGGGTTAGCACTCTCCTTGTGGGACTGCTAAGCTGTAGCTTATCGCGCTTTTCCGCTCCTGTCAAGGGGAAGGGTGGGGTGGGGTGAGGTGGGCGGAGGGAGGCACGGCGGGTCCCGTCGAGTTCAGCTCCCCCGAGCGGGAGCGTTCGGAGGGAGCTTGGCCGTCCCTCATCGTCTTCTTCTTGTTCTTGCTCTTGCTCTTGAAACGGCGGAAGCAACCGTGCTTAGCTTATGGGCTTTTCTTGAAAGCCTCCGGCCACGGATAGCCCTCCGGGCAGAGGTCGGCATCGTTGGATTCAAACACGTTATCCTGCCCCTCAATAGCCCCGCGAAAGCGGAGCGGATCGTCTTGGCGGAGAGAAACGCAGGGGGGCAGATAGAGCAAGAGGCCCACATCGTTGTACCGAAAGACGTTTGCGAGCAGGGTGGCGTTCGTCTCTCCCGCGAGCGCGACCCCGGTCACCATGTCACGGAAGTAATTGCCGCTGAGGAAAGCCCGCGTGGAGGGTCCTAGGAAGGTAGCCCCTATCCCCACAAAGGCGAATTCGTTATCGACTAGGGTGTATTCCCCCTGGGAGCCATAAAGCGCCACGGGTATAGAAGCCTCCCCAAACGGGATCAGGAGGTTCTTCCGCAGCACGGCGTCGGAGGAGAGGAGAGCGAGAAGGCCCAGCCCGCCTGCATCGGAAGTTGCGGAAAGGCGGCTCTCCTCCAGGACGAGCGTGCCCCCCTCGGAGACGAGCACCACGGGCATGACGCGGGTATACATCCAGCTTGCACGAATTTCCAGCCGGACTTCCCCCTCCGTCCGAACGCCTACCCCAGCGGAGTCGGCCCAGATGCCTTGGAGCGAGACGGTCACCGAATCCCCCTCTGCTGCAACGGGTCCCTCAACGCGGAAAACGCTGCTGGAAGGACCGTCTAGGGCAACTTCCAAGTTCCTCAGCGTAAGCTCCTGGAAGGTGACGCGGAGAGGGCCTCCCGAAGGACGAACGGTGAAGAGGGCTCCCGGCTCAAGGGCGCGAATGAGGGTCGTTCGATAATCCTCCCCCCGGATCGTTAGGGACTTCGTCACGGAGAGAGGAAACTCGTAGTACGATCCCGGACGGATCGTCAGGAGGGCATCCTCAGGGGCTCTCTCGATCGCTTCTCCAACAAGGCCAAAGCAGGCAGATGCATTGCATTCAACTGTGATCTCCTGGGGAGGAGACGAAAAGGCTCCGGACCGCTCCGGGCCCATCCCAACGAGGGGGAAGCCCACGCTCAGCGCCACACCCAGCAGCGCCACCCTCAGCAAAGACACGGCAACCCGTCCCTCGAAGGAACTAGGCCCCCTCATCGCTCTCGTCCTCGGTCGCAAGCCCGCTCAAGAACCCCAGGACCGCCTCGCGCTCCGAGGGCGAAAGCGCGCCCCGGGATTCCAGCTCCTCCAGCAGCTCGTCCCAGTGCGTGAGGCTGTGGAGCGCGATCCCCTCCTCGGCCAAGCGCCTTCGGGCCACGGCAAGCCCGGCCTGCTCGCTGTAGTACTCGAACACGCAGACGCAGTGCTCCACCACGCCCCCGGCCCGCTCGATGCCCGCTTGAAAGGCGAGCTTGCTCCCGCCGTCCGTGACGAGGTCCTCCACCAGGAGCACGCGCTGCCCCTCGTGGAGGACGCCCTCGATCTGGGCCGTCCGCCCGTAGCCCTTGGGGGCCTTGCGGACGTAGATCAGGGGCATCTCCAGCCTCTCGGCGAGGAGGGCCGCAAAGGGGATCCCCGCCGTCTCCCCCCCGGCGAGGACCTCGATTCCCGCCTCGGGCAGCTCCCGGCGCACGAGCTCGGCGAGGGCATTCACAATGAGGGCCCGCTCCTTGGGGAAGGAGAGCAGCCGGCGGCAGTCGACGTACACGGGCGAGAGCCGCCCCGAAGCCAAGCGGAAGGGCTCCTCCGGCCGGATGAGCACGGATTCCGTCTCGATGAGCGCGCGGGCGACCTCCCTCATGGCCCCCAGAGTCTAGAGGCTTCCTCCCCCATCTGCAAAAGGGAAAGAGGGAGGAGCCCGCAGGCTCCTCCCTCCCGATTTCCCTTCTCTTCCCCTTCTTTTCCTCTTCTGCTTCTGCTTCTACTTCTTCTCCCCTAAGGGCAATGGCGGCTACGGCCGCGGCGGTGCGGCGTAGAGCGGGAAGAAGTCCTGCCAGCTCTCCGCGTTCCGGAAGACGGCGTCCTTGTCCGTGAGCAGCGGGTGGAATTGGTTCATGAGCCACATTGGCAGCTGGTCGCCGTAGTGGCGTGCTTGGATGACGCCGCTCTGCCCGCCGGGCAGCGCCTGGAACGTCGGCGTCCGGCCGGGGATCATCTCCGCCACGAACCTCCGGGAGGGCCCGGAGCGGAACCGGAAGTCCGTGGGCTTCGTCCCCCGGACGTTGGGATCGGAGCGGTCGACGACCTGGTAGCCGCCGTCGACGGCGAAGCTCTCGCCCGCTCCCGGCGGCAGGTCAAAGGGTCCGCCGAACTGGCCGACGTGCGGGATCCGCAGCCGGTGGAACCGGCCCCACCGGTAGTCCCTCACGTTGCGCGAGCCGGTGAACTCGTCGCTCGCCAGGAGATCCAGGGCGTCCTGGAGGCTCTTGAGGATCACGATGTCGCGGGCGACCTGCGGGGGGACGCCCTCCAGGCCGGGCACGGAGAAGAGGGGCAGGCCCGCCGCGCCCACGCCGCCCAGCGCCTCGAAGTTCTCCAGGTGATGGATGAGGGCCTTGACGGCGAAGTGGTTGCTCGGCTTGGGCAGCTGCGGCGAGATCGCCGTGAGCAGCCCGTCGACGGTGTTGGCGATCAGCCGCGAGAGCCAGACGTGAAAGACGGTGCTGGCGATGCTGTTATCGACCTGCTCCGGGGTGGGCGGGACCCCCGGCGGCTTGCCGAAGTCGAAGCCCTCCGTAAGCCCCGTGGGCGTGCTGTAGTCCCAGTTGCTCAGGATCTCTATGAGCCGGGGCACGCGCGGGTCCCGCAGGAACTGCCGGAGCGCGTCGGGAGCCTGAGGGGAGCGGGCCGCCTCGAGGGCGTTGAGCAGGTGCGGCACGAGCCGGCGGGCCGCCAGCACGGTGGTGTCGGCCAGCAGCGCCATCGCGTCTTGCGCCGTAAACTTCTCGCCGCTCTCGATCTTGGCCCGGATGAGCTCCGTCAGCCGCTGCGCCCGGTAGCCGGGGTCGTAGGCGTAGTTGAGGTAGTACAGCCCGCCCGTAGGGCGCAGCTGGTTGAACGGGTTGTTGTCGAGCGTGGTGCCCATGGGGTCGTTGTTGGCGTTGACGATGAAGCCCGCGGGCGGGTTGATCACCTGGGGCATCTCCTCCAGGGGGAGGGTCTTGAAGGGGAAGGGCTGGTCGGGGGTGGGCTCGGGGTTGGGCACCCACTGGTGCTGCAGCTCCCCCGTCCCGTCGCGGACGAAGAACGGCGGAATTAAGTCGACAAAGCCCTGTTCGAGGTCTTCCCGGAGGGGGACCTTCCCGCTGGTGAAGTAGGCGATGTTCCCGTCCACGTCGGCGTAGCCCCAGTTGAACGACCCCACGTCGAAGTACTTCAGCCCCTCGCGGAAGTCGTCGAGGTTCTGGGCCCGGTTCCAGATGCGGAAGGTCTCCCACTCGCGGGTGGGGTAGAAGCCCACAAACTGGATCGTGACGGCCTCGCCCGCCTCCAGATCGAGCTGGACGATCGGCCCGTGGCGGGGGACGATGAGCGTCGCCTGCGGGATCTGCGGGTCATCGGGCGCGGGCACCACGTTGTCCGGCACCCCGTCCCCCACGACGTTGACCTTAAACTGCTGCGGGATCACCTGGACGGGCTCGAGCTCCCCGCGGAACACCGTAAAGAGCCGCCCGTTCTCGTCCACCACGACCTTCTCGTTGAACATGTCCGTGACGTCGAGGGGGTTGGTCGTGGGCGTCCAGGCCACCCGCTCGGTGCGGCCCAGGAGCACGTAGGGCACCCCCGGGAGCGTCACGCCCGCCACGTTGATCTCGCCCTCGATCACCTGGTGCATCTCGTACCAGATGGGCGGGTTGGTGAGCGTAAGGTGCGGGTCGTTGGCGATGATGGGGGAGCCGCTTGCGGTGTGCTCCCCGGAGATGACGAACCAGTTGCTCCCGGGGCGCTCGGCGAGGAGCTTCCCCTGGAAGAACGGGACCTTCTCGATCGTGCGAACGTATTGTTCTAAGAGCTTTCGGCCCTTGGGGCTTAGGCGGGCGCGCAGCCCGTCGAGGGCCTTGCGCAGGGTCTGGGCCATGGCGCCCTCGCCCGTGGCGTCGGGGATCACGGCCGCGGGCTCGGCGGGGGCGCTCCGCCAAAGATCCTCAAAGAAGAGGGCGGACCCGTCGAGGCCGACCTGGCTTAGGGCCGTCACGTACGACAGAAACGCGATCGTGGCCGTGGCGTCGATGTCCAGCGACTGATCGAAGGCGATCGCCTTGCCCACGACCAGGGAGTCCACGGGGGTCCAGGGCTCCACCCGGGTGATCTCCAGGACGCCGTACTCCGGGGGGAGCTTCCCGGCGGCCTGGGCCTGCTCGATGAAGGCGTTTACGCCCGCGGCGAACGCCTCGGCCTCGGCGAGGGCCTCGGGGCCGATCACCTCGAGGCTGGCCTCGGCGGCCCGGCGAATCCCCAGCGTGCGGAGCTGGACGTCGCTGGGGAGCGCCGCGGGGCCCAGCAGCTCGGCCAGGGTGCCGCTGGCCTGGCGGCGCAGGACGTCCATCTGGAAGAGCCGGTCGCGCGCCTGAACGTAGCCCGTCACCACGTAGAGGTCGTGGGGGTTCTTGGCGTAGATGTGCGGGACCCCGAAGGGGTCGGTGATCACAAACGCGGGCTCGCGCAGCGGCGCCAGGACCTGGGGAAGCAGGACCTCGACGCCGGGGTTGGACGGCTGGGCGGACACGCGCGGGCTGGGCGACAGGGGGGTGAGCAACAGGGGCAGCAGGAGCACGCCCAAAAGCAGGGCCAGGAACTTTGTACGCCTTCGCATATCGACCTCCCTTTTAGCTCCCCCGACCCCGGGAGGGCCGGGGCGGTTCTCTTTGGGAGGTACTCTAGCACGGCCGACCCACGGGAGTCAACGGGGAGGGTTCGCTGGATCCCGCTCTCCCGGGGTCCTTATGCCCCCGTTTGCTGCTTTACCCAGGGGTTACGCTGCTGAGACCTCATCGGAAGCGGGAAAACAGGTTTAGGAATGGATTAGGGAGAACCCACTTCGAGACGTCCCAGCACCGCATTTGCGCCTGCGAGGCTGATCTCGTAGCTGCCCTGTCCCAACTCGATTTCAAGGGCGGTTAGCTCACCCGGAGCCACCTGGGTAGTTGCCAAGGGTTCCCGCTCGCCGGAGCGCTGAAGCGTCAGTGTAGCCGTCTCATTGAGAGAGGTAAGGTACAGCCGCAGGGCACCCGGCGGGACGAGGAGGACCGTGGGAAACGCTTGGGCCTCTGCCGGGCTGACGATGAGAGCAACCTCGAACGCCGGAGCCGCGCGGGAGCGTACAATGAGGGGGTGTTCCGCGAAGTCTCGCGCTTGGGCGCGACCTTCCGCCGTCACCGCCAGCCGGAGCACGTACTCCCCTGCAACCTCGGGGGTGAATGATGCGCCCTTCAGGAATGGGTAGACCTATGCGTTCACCAAAGCCGTATCCTCGCAGAGAGGCCGCGCCCGATGCCCGTTCCACCACTCCGCATACCCGTAGACCGCACGGCTTAGCTCCCTCACCCCTCCAAAGTCGCTGTTGTCCAAGACATCCCGCTGTAGATCCCGGAAGAACCGCTCCACCCGGTTCAGCCAGGGAGCCTGCACCGGCAGCCACACGAAGTGCAGCTTCCCCGACCCCCGCTGCCGCTCCTCCCACCGCCGCAGCGCCCGATGCGAGCCAAAGTTGTCCAAGATCACATAGAGGTCCTTCCCCTGCGCCCGGGCCCGCTGGCGTTCCTCGGCCAGGAAGCGCTTCACCTCCCGGACCCTTCGCCTCCGCATGCACCGCACCCGCACCTCGCCGGTGCGCACCTCCAAGCTCGCGAAGATCTCCACCCGCCCCTTCACCGTATGTTTGGCCGGTACCCGAGAGGGTTCCCTCCGGGGCCGCCAGCTCTGCCCGCCGTAGGGCTTCACCTTGCAAGTCCACTTCTCGTCGAAGAAGATCACCTCCGCTCCCTCCGGAGGGCTTTCCGCAAGCTCCTCGACCCGCTTTTTTTAAGCGCATACTCCGGATCGGGGCTTTGAATCCAGCGCTTGGCCCGCTGGAGGCTCAGCCCCTCCTCCCGGAGGATCTTCCACAGCCCCCCGATGCTGACGCGAATCCCTTCCTCCTCGGCCAGGTGTTGCTGCAGCTTGGCCAACGACCACGTGGTGAAGGGCTTGCCCAACGCCTGCGGCGGGGTGAGCATCACCTCCACCATCCGCCGCCGCTGCTCGGGGGTAAACGTGCGGGGGCGGCCGGGGGACTTGCGCTCCCGGGTCAGGCCCTCCACCCCCTCCTCGTTGAACCGACGCAGCCACTTGCGGATCGACTTGGCGGTCAGATTCACCAAAGGGACCATCTCGTTGGCGCTGTAACCTTGGGCAGAGAGCAAGACGGCCTTAGCCCGCTTCTGGACCTGAGGATCGGGATGATCGAGCAGGCGATAGAGCTGCTGTTCCTCGGCTTTGGAGATCGGACGAACGCTCAGCATGGGAATCACCTCGAGGAGGAGGATACCCCATTGGTGAATCCAATGTCTACCCTTTACTGAGAGACGCAGAATGAGACCTCCCGCCCCAAGGCAGACCAAGGGGCAGCGCCCTTGGGGGCTTCCTTGAGGGACCACACGTACTCCTGAGGCGTACAGTTCTCCGTCTCTACCTGTGCCCGAAACTCAAGAACCTCCCCCACGACGCCCTCGGATGGTCCTTGGATGGCCGCCTCGAGTTTGCAAGGGGGCGGAGGGGGCGGGTAGTGGGAGGGAGCGAAGACCGTTTGAGAGAGCAAGAGCACTCCCAAGCCTCCGACGATCAAGGTCCACGTTACTCGCCTACCGATTTGCTGCCGTCGCTGCACGGAGAATCACCCCTTCCCGTTCCCGCTGTTGGGAGTCCCCATCAATATACCTCCCCGGCGTTAATCGAGCGTTAATGCGGGGATGACCGCAACCCATGTGCTGGGTGCGTGCTCATGCCGCCGGAGATCCTCCTGGGGGGCGATTGTGTACGGTCCGTGTCGATGCATGGCTCGCCGACAATCGGACGTGAGTTTGACTCTTCAAGAGATTTCGGCCTATGCTGTAGGTGCTGTAGGTGATTTCAAGGCCGTTGCAGGAGGAGGCGAATTCGCGGTGAACGGCAGCTTCCGGGAGCCGGTTCCGCTGGAAATTCCCATGAGCACTTCGAGTTGCTGCGGTGGTTGTGGCTGCACTTTGTCAAGCAGATCCCTGCCGGGGAGCACCCCCACGAGCGCGGGGGACTCGACCCCGCTTTGGTCCTTGTCCGCGCCCGCGCCTCGTGCGCCGGGACACCTCGCTTGCCGGTCCTTCCGGACCCGGACGTGAACCCAAGAGGCGGTGAACCCAAGGGGAGGAAACGACCCAGCGGGAGCAGAAGGCTGAGCAAAGGACAAGGAGGACGACGATGCGCTGGAGAGCCTTTCCGGTCGCGGGATGTCTCGTAGGGATTCTCTTGGGGCTTGCGGCCTGCATCGACGAGGAGGTTCCCCCGCCGCCGAGCCCCGCGCAGGCCCTCGAAGGGGCCAATCGAGAGCTGAGGGCGACCGTCACGGACGCGATGCTGCGGGCCGCGGAGGCGATGGGAATCCCCATCGACAGGGAGCGGATCGTCTTCGTCTCGCGCGACGACCTCGTGGTGGCCCACACGCCCGTGAGCGGCTTTGAGACCCTGAAGGTGGGCGCCGACGGCCACGCCGACGTCGGGTTGGCCTACGTGAGCCTGCCCCCGACGTTTGCCGTCAAGCAGTTCACGGGCGAGCGCAAGGCCATACCCCCCGACTTCTACGTGGTGCGCGTCTACCCGCCGCAGAGCAAGGTAGTGCTCCTGAACGCCCGCGGGCGGCCCGGGGCCACGCTGCGGCTCGACAAAGCGGAGACCTGGCCGAGCCCACGGCCCCAAATCGACGTCACGGGCTGCAAGGTCCTGCTGCGGTACGTCCAGGAGCAGGTCTTCCTGGGACCGCCGCCCATCCGCGCCGAGGTGCCGCTCGATTGGTGCGAGGACTGAGCGCCCGCCCGACCGATGCTCAGACGCCTGCCCGGACGCCCGGCGCCCGCGCAGCGCCCCGCAACGCACCACAGCGCGACAACACAAAACACAAGGACCAAGGACAAGGGCGCAAGGGCGGGCAGGGGAAAGCCCGCGACTAGCGGAAGACCTGCACGCGGTGGTTGTCCGAGTCGGCGACGTAGACCGCGCCGTCGTCCGCGACGGCGATGCCCTTCGGGAAGAGGAACTGCCCGTCTCCGGCGGCGAGGGGCCCCTCGCCGTCGGGGTCCACACAGCCCTCCCCCGGCGGGAGTTCGTTGGATTCCTCCCCATACAAAGCGCAGAGGCTCCCCCACTTCCCGAGGAACTCCCCCTCGGCGGTGAAGACCTGGACCCGGCTGTTGCCCTGATCCAGGACGAAGACCCGCCCCTCGGCGTCGACGGCGATCCCGAAGGGCTTGCGCAGCTGGCCGTCGCCCGGCTCTAAGGGGCCCGGGCCGTCGGGGTCGACGCACCCCTCGCCCGTGCGCAGGTCGCAGAGCGTGCCCCACTCCGCGAGGAAGTTCCCCGCTACATCAAAGACCTGCACGCGGTGGTTGAGGTTGTCCGTGACGTAGACCCGTTCCCCGAAGACGGCCACGCCCGAGGGGAACCGGAATTGCCCCGCCTCGGAGCCCTTCTCCCCCCACGCCCGGAGGAAGCGGCCCTGTAGGTCAAACACTTGGACCCGGTGGTTGACGACATCGGCCACGTAGACGTTCCCGTCGGCGTCCGTGGCCAGCCCCACGGGGACGATGAACTGGCCCGGCTCGGAGCCCACGGAGCCCCACATGAACAGAAATTCCCCGTCGGGGCTGAAGGCCTGCACCCGGTGGTTGCTCGAGTCGGCCACGTAGACGATCCCCGCTAGGGGGGAGTAGAGCACGGCTTCCGGGGCGTTGAACTGCCCGGCTCCGTCCTCGCTCTGACAGCCCTCGCCCGACTCGAGGTCGCAGAAGGTGCCCCATTCAAACTGAAACTCCCCGTCCCGGGAGAAGACCTGCACCCGGTGGTTGTTCGTGTCGGCCACGTAGACCCGGCCCTCGGGCCCCAGGGCGATCCCCTCCGGGGCCGCAAACTCCCCGGGCCCCGCGCCCGGCGTCCCCCACCGGAGGGCGAACTCGGGCGGGGTGTAAGCCGCCACCCCTAAGAGCAGGATCCCGACCGAAAGGGGGCCAATGAGGAGGAGGTGATTCACCTTCATCGCTGACGTCTCTCCTTGTCCCTTGGATTTTCTCGCGAAAAGAATCGTAGCGCTCGGCGGAGCGGGCGTCAAGAGGGCATCAAGGCAAGGGAGGATTCGGGAGGCAGGGCGCGCCCGCGCCGTCGCGCCTTGGACAGGCGCTAGGGCTGTGGTACAATGCGCCGACTTCGCACGGCGCCATGACGCACATCTACTTGATCCGCCACGGCGAGACGGATTGGAACCGCGACGGCATCTGCATGGGCCAGATGGACGTCCCCCTCAACGCGCGGGGTCGACGCCAGGCCGAGCGCACCGCCGAGCGCCTCGCCCCCGTGCGCTTCGATCGTCTCTATAGCAGCGACCTCTCGCGCGCCCGGGAGACGGCGCAAATCATCGTCGAGCGGCAACCGCACGCCCCCGAGATCCGGACCCGTAGGGATCTCAGGGAGATGGACTACGGCCACTGGCAGGGCTACCGCCGCGAGGAGATCGAGCTGCGCTTCGCGGAGTCCTTCCAAGACGGCGATCCCCACCGCACGGATCCCCTGGCCTTCCGGCCCCAAGGGGGGGAGAGCCTGCGGCAGCTCTACGAGCGCTCCGTCCGGGCCTTCCGGGAGATCTTCGCGGAGAGCCGGGGGAAGACGATCGCCGTGGTGGCCCACGGCGGGGTGATCCGCTGCATGGTCGAGTGGGTGCTCCAGCAGGGCGCGCCCCGCTTCCGCGAGGGAGAGCCGTTTATCAGCTTCGGGTTCGCCGTCAGCAACTGCGGGATCACCCACATCCAAGAGGAGCCCGAGGGGCTCGTCCTCCGCGTCCTCAACGACACCTGTCACCTGCAACCCCTGGACCTGGAGGGGTACGACCGGCCCTCCGTCGCTTAAGCCCCCCGCGGGGACGTCTCGTCCGCTTCCGCGTCCGTCCCCCCCGCGGGATGGGAGCGCCGCGCGTCCTTCTCCTGCAGCCTGTGCGTCTCCTCCAGGATGGTGCGGTAGATCTTGAGGATCGCTTCCGTGCTTAAGGGGGTGTAGTTCCCGGCCTGGGTGACGCGGGCCAGCACCTCCAGCTCCCGCTCCGGCGAGCGCAGCGGCAGGTTCCGGGAGCGCTTCTCGCGCCCGATTTGGAGGGCCAGCCGCGTCCGCTCCCCCAAGAGCTTGACGATCTGCTCGTCGATCTCGTCGATCCTGCGCCGCCACTCCTCCAGCACGGCCGCTCAGCCCCCTTCCCCTTCCCCTTTCCCTTCCGACTCCGACCCCGTTTCCGCCTCGGAAGTCATCCCCAGGTAGAGCGAGAGCCCCACGCGCAGCATGAAGCCCCAGCTTAGGGTGGTGGAGACCTCGTCGCCGACCCTCTGCTGGGGCTCCGGCGGGGTGGGCGCCTCGGGGAAGGGCGGGCGGTAGGGCCACGTCGAGGTCGTGACGGTCTGGGCGTAAAACGCGCTTAGCTCGGCTTCCACCGCGAGGTGGGGGGAGAGGCTCCACTCGGCCCCGACGGCTCCCTCCAGGGCCAGCGTAAGGCTCTCGCTCTCCCAGGGGGGGCAGCAGGGGGGAGCGACCTCCTCGGGGGCGGGTCCGGCGGGGCGGGGGCCCGGCACCGACACCGACATCGGCATCGGCATCGGCGGCTCGCCGAAGAAGACCCCTTTCTCCCGGGAGCTTTCGCGGGCGTGGAGGCCGCGCCCGGCCGCGTAGAGATCCCCCCGCTCCGCGTCGACGAGCTTGAGGAGCAGGCCGCCCGCCAGCAACACGAAAGAGCTTTCGCCCCAGGGGGCGCGGTAGCCCCCGAGCCAGCCGCCGCCCTCGACGGCCAGCCGGGGCGTAAGCCAGTATCGCAAGAGCGCAACGGGGCTCGCCTCGACAGGGGAAACGCCGCCGGGGAGGAACGACAAGAACGGCGCGGGGAAGCGAGCGCCCAGGCCCCACGTCCGCCCCGCCGAGAGGTTTTCCGCCGGGGTCCCCAAGGGCTCCTCTCGATCCGGGGGTTGGGCATAGCCGGATGCGGGTCCGCCCCAGGCAAGGAGCATCGCGAGCAAG
>JALUUA010000011.1 GCA_027021605.1 Candidatus Bipolaricaulota bacterium
GGCCGTGAGGTCTCGAGCGCGCCCTTGGAGCTCCTCGCGGGGCGGGTTGTGAAAGACCCGCTGGGTCATCCACAGCATGTAGATCGCCGACAGCACGGCCACGAACGCCCCCAGGATCGCGTACACCCGGTATTGGGTAACGAACGTCCCCAGCAAGATGAGAAACTCCCCCACGAAGTTGCTCGTCCCCGGCAGGGCTACGTTGGCGAACACGAAGACCAACGCCAGTGCCCCTAAGCGGGGCATGAAGTGCATGATTCCCCCATAGGCGTCCATGGGCCGCAGCCCCCCGAAGCGCTCGGCCAAGATCGCGAGCAGCAGGAAGACCCCCGCGATCACGAGCCCGTGGCTGACCATCTGGAGGACGCTTCCCGTAAGGCTCAGCGCGCTCATCGCGAAGACGCCCATCGCCACCAGCCCTACGTGCGAGAGGCTCGAATAGGCGACCATGCGCTTGAGGTCGCTTTGGACCACAGCCACCAGCGCCCCGTAGAGCACGCCCACGAGCGCCAGCGCGATGAGATAGGGGGTCATCTCCACGAAGGCGTTGGGGAAGAGCGTGGGGCCGAAGCGCAGGAAGCCGTAGAGCCCCGCCTTGGACATCAGCGCGGCCATCAGCACCGTGCCCACGACGGGGGCCTCTTTATAGGCATCCGGAAGCCAGCTGTGGAAGGGCCAGATCGGGGTCTTCACCGCGAAGGCCGCCGCAAACGCGAGGAAGAGCCACAACTCCAGGGTAGAAGCCATTGTCGTCCCTTGGAGGGCTAAGAGATCGAAGGTCCCGAACTGCACGTACAGGACGATGATGGCCACGAGCATCAAGACGCTGGTGGCCATGGTGTACAGGAAGAACTTCATCGCGGCGTAGCCGCGCCGCTCCCCGCCCCAGACCCCGATCAGGAAGTACATCGGGATGAGCATCGCTTCCCAAAAGACGTAGAACAGCACCAAGTCGAGGGCGAGGAAGACGCCGAGGAGCCCTGTCTCCAAGAGCAGCACCATCGCGGCGTACAGGCGATAGTTCCCGCGGACGGGCTCCCAGGGGACGAGCAGCAGCAGGGGCACCAGCACCACCGTGAGGAGCACCAAGAAGAGCGAGATCCCGTCCACGCCCACGAGATACTGAACGCCTAACGCGGGGATCCAGGGGGCGCGCTCGAGGAACTGCATCCCGGGCTCCCCCAACTCAAAGCGCAGGAAGAGCCAAACACCCAAAAGCAGCGTGAGGAAGCTGAACGTGAGGGCAACCCGCCGGGCCTGGGCGTCCGAGCGGTCCCCGCGCAGCAGCGCGATCGCCAAGGCCCCCAAAGCGGGCAGGAAGATCAGCGCCGTCAGCGTCCCGATCATCGCCGGTGCTCCTTCTTCCGCGTTCGCGTCTTTGGAGTTGTATTCACGTTCCCGTTCTCGTTTACTGAAATCATCGCAGGTAGAGGTAGATCAAAATGATGAGCGCTCCTGCGAGCATCCAGGCTGCGTAGGCCCGGATGTAGCCGCTCTCCACGCGGCTGAGCGCCCCGCCCAGGGCGTCGATAATACGCCCGATCCCGTTTACGATCCCGTTTAACAGCCCTTGGTCAAACGCGCCCGCCAGGAACTCCGCGAGTTTCCTGCCGGGGACCACGAAGAGGGCCGTATACAGTTCGTCCACGTAATATTTGTTGTACAGCAGCGTATACAGGGGCCGGAACGCCCTCCGCAGCCCCTCGCTCACGGTGATCCCGCGGATGTAGACGAGCCACGCGACGAAGATGCCGAGGCCCGCGGCGAGCACCGAGAGCAGGAGGAGCGTCCCCGTGCTGAGGGCCGCGGCGGGGTGCGCCTCCTCCTCAGCGAGGAGCCCTCCCTCGAAGACGGGCTTGAGGAACTCCTCGAAGGGGGCGAAGTTCAAGAACGAGATCCACAGGACCCCGCCGAAGACTGTAAGGGCCGCAAGCGCAAACAGGGGCCAGAGCATCACGGGCGGGGACTCGTGCGGGTGGACCTTCGCCTCGTCGTAGCGGGGCTTGCCGTAGAACGTCAGGAAGTGGGATCTCAACATATAGAAGGCCGTGAGGACCGCGGCGGCCAGCCCCACCAGCCACAGCGTCGTGTTCCCGCTGAGGAACGTCTCCTCCAAGATCAAGTCCTTCGAGAAGAAGCCCACCAGGGGCGGGATGCCCGAGAGCCCCAATGAGCCCAACAGGAAGACGGTGGAGGTGTACGGCAGCTTCGCGCGGAGCCCGCCCATCCTCCGCATGTCCGTCTCCTCCCCGCCCAGGGCGTGCATCACGCTCCCGGCGGACAAGAACAAGAGCGCCTTCATGAACGCGTGGCTCACCAGGTGGAACATCCCCGCGGCGTAGGCCCCGACCCCCGTGGCCAGGAACATGTACCCCAGCTGGGAGATGGTGGAGTACGCCAACACGCGCTTGATGTCGTTGTTGACGAGGGCCATAGTGGCGGCGAAGAAGGCCGTCGCCACCCCGATGGCGGCCACCACGGCCATCGAGAGGGGGGCCAGCTCGTAGAGAACGTGGGTGCGGGCGATCATGTAGACGCCCGCCGTGACCATGGTCGCGGCATGGATCAGCGCGGAGACGGGGGTGGGGCCCTCCATCGCGTCGGGAAGCCACACGTACAGCGGGATCTGCGCGGACTTCCCGACGGCTCCCGCGAACAGGAGCAGGGTAATGGCCGTGGCGAGTGCACCCCCGTAGGCGAGCACCTGGGGCGCTTCCTCAAAGATGTTCAGGTAATCGAAGGTCCCGAACGTGGCGAAGAGGAGGAAGAGCCCGATCATGAACCCGAAGTCGCCCACCCTCGTGACGACAAACGCCTTCTTGGCCGCCGAGGCGGCGCTCGGCTTGGTGAACCAGAACCCGATCAGCAAATACGAACAGAGCCCGACCAGCTCCCAGCCCACGAACAGCAGCAGGAAGTTGTCCGCGAGCACCAGGAGCAGCATGGAGAACGTAAAGAGGTTGAGCCAGCTGAAGTAGCGGGAATAATCCCGGTCCTCGCCCATGTAGCCCACGGAGTAGACGTGGATCAAGAAGCCCACGCCCGTGACGACCAAGAGCATGACGGCGGAGAGCGGGTCCAACAGCAAGCTGAACTTCGCGGCCAGGCCGTCGGAGACGATCCAGTCGAAGAGCGTTTGCGTAAAGACCCGCTCGTGCTCGGGTAGGCGAAGCAGGTCGAGTAGGGCGTTGACGGCGAAGAGAAACGCCACGCCCACGGAGCCGCAGGCCACCCCGCTTACGGCCCGCTTGGGGAGCCTGCGCCCGAGGAGGCCGTTGATCAAGGCCCCCAAAAGCGGCAGGATCAGCACTACCCAGACGAGTTCCACGCGGTTACCCCCTCAGCAGGTCAATCTCGTCGATGTCCACGGTCTCCTTGGTGCGGAAGATGTTGACGATGATCGCCAGCCCCACCACCACTTCCGCCGCGGCCACCACCAGCACGAAGAAGACGATCACCTGGCCCGCGACATCCCCCCACTGGCGCGCGAAGGCGATGAACGCTAGATTGACGGCGTTCAGCATCAACTCGATGCTCATAAACAAAATCAGGGCGTTGCGGCGGATGAGCACCCCCAGCGCCCCTATGCTGAACAGAACGGCGCTCAACACCAGGTAGTTGAGGATGGGCACGCTCATACCCGGACCTCCTCCTTCGGCTCGGGTTCGGGCTCGGGCTCAAGCGCGGGCTCGGGGTGCTTGGGGGGCGCGGGCGGCTCGGGCTCTCGCTTCCCCAGCACGACGGCCCCCAGAACCCCCACCAGGAGCACGATCGAGGCCACCTCAAAGGGGAGCAAGAACTGCCGGAAGAGCGAGGTCCCCACGGCGTGGGCCGTCCCGAAGCCCTCGGAGGGCGGGGGAGCGGGCGGGCTCCCTTGGGTCTGCACAAAGGCCGTCACCAGGCCCGCGAGCAGCGCGAGAGACAGCACCACGGCCGCGGGCCGCTGCCGCTTGAGCTTGAGGACGGGGGCCTCGCCCGAGTGGGCGTGTAGCAGCATGATGACGAACAAGAACAGCACCAGAATGGCCCCGGCGTAGATGATGATCTGCAACACGGCCACGAACGGGGCCACCAACAGGAAGAAGAGCCCCGCCAAGCTCACCAGGGTCCCCAGGAAGGCCACGGCGCTGTGGACCGGCATCCGCCGGCTGATCATCGCCAGGGCGGAGCCCACCGCCCCCAGCCCGAAAACCCAAAACAAGATCTGCTCGATCATCTCCGCATCCCTCGTGCCCCTTCTTCTTGCTCTCCCTTTTTCCCTTCCTCTCCCTCGCCCTCTCCCTCGCCCTTGCCCGCGCCCTCTCGGCCCCGATCCCCTTCGGTTTCGGTCATAGCGCGATGAGCGCCGTGACAAAGAGGTTCAGAAACGCCAGCGGAATCAGGAGTTTCCAGCCGATGCTCATGAGCTGGTCGTAGCGCACCCGCGGGAGGGTGGCCCGCAGCCAGATGAAGAAGAACACGAACGCAAACACCTTCACGAAGAACCAGAAGAGCCCCAGCAGCGGGAACTGGTCCACGAAGGGCCCCCGCCAGCCGCCCAGAAAGAGCGTGGTGATCACGGAGGCGGCCGTCACCAGGTTGACGTATTCGGCCACGAAGAAGGCGGCGAACTTCATGCCCCCGTACTCCGTGTGATACCCGGCGGTCAGCTCCTGTTCCGACTCGGGCAGGTCGAAGGGGGCGCGGTTCACCTCGGCGGTGGCCCCGATCAGTAGCAACAAAAAGCCCAAGGGCTGCACAAAGACGTTCCACAGCCCCGCCTGCTGTTCGACGATGTCGGGCAGCTTTAGGGTCCCCGCAAACAGGATCACGCCCACGATCGCCAGCCCCACGGCGAGCTCGTAGCTGATGAGCTGGGCCGAGGAG
>JALUUA010000012.1 GCA_027021605.1 Candidatus Bipolaricaulota bacterium
CACCAACACTTCATCATCCTCGGGCCGGGGCTCCAGCTTCGTCCCGACCAGGTGCCGCGAGATCTCCCCGCTGCATTCTTCCAGGAGCTCCCGGAGGACCGGCTCCTTGTCCGGCCTCTTCTGCAGCACGATCTTGCGGACCACGGTATCCACATCCTGGTCAGAGAGCTCGATCGCTAACTGGAAGCGGGCCTGAAGCTTCTGCAGCTGCGGCGTGCCCGTGATGGCCGTCTGCCCCGTGCCCACGAACAGCAGCCGGGCGCCGAAGTGCTTGGAGCACTCCTCGGCCACCTGCTGGAGCTTATAGGCGCGGTCGGAGCTGTCCCCCACGTACTGCTGGACCTCGTCGAGGACGATCAGCGTGCAGGGGAATTTCCCCTCGGGGGCGAGGACGTCCTCCAAAACGGCGATCATGTCCGCCTCGGAGATCTCCGCCGGGCGGGGGAACTGGGCCTTGATCTGAGCCCGCACCCCCGTCTCGTCGGGGGCGAAGGTGGGATCGACCTCAAGGAGGGCGCGGGCCAGCACCGGGGAGACGTAGAGATCGTGGAGCTCCCTCTCGAAGCTTCGACCCTGCTGCTCGACGAGGCGCCTCACCTCGTCGAGGTAACCGTTCTTGCGGAGGAAGAGCACGAACCGAGCGGCGGCGTAGTCCATCGGGAGCCCGGCCGAGCGGCACACAATGCCCAAGAGGGCCAAGCGGAGGCTCTCCCCGGCCCCCGAGTCAAGCTTCCCCCCCGCGGCATAGGGCCCACCGAGGCGCTTGCCCTGAACCGACAGCTCCTTGAGCAACGCCTGAATGTCCTCAGGCAGCGGGGCGATCCCCCGCGCGGTGGCTCCATCCGGGAAGCGAAAGTCGGTCCAGAGGAAGCGCAGCATCTTCACGAGGTGAGACTTCCCGCTGCCGTAGAAGCCGCTCACCCAAACGGCCGGCTGCTCCTCCCGGTCCAGGTGATCCAGATAGCTGGAGAGGATGCGCTCCAGCCCTCGGGCATACTGCCCCTCGCAGACGAACGTCTCCAGCTCGTATCGCAGGGTACGGAGTTCCTGGTCGGTGCGGGGGTCTGCGACCTCGGCGATCCCCTGGTTGGCGAGCTGGTTCTTCGGGTCCAGAGGGTCTTTGAGAAAGACCTCGCGGTTCTTCATGGGAGTCATGGGAGGAACCCCCCTTCAGCCGTGATCGGGACGGCGTGGTAGTTCCAGCCATCCCGGGCGTCCAAGAAGCGATACTGGTGGGTTTCCGGATCGTAGGAGCCGGGGAAGAAGACGAGGAGTCGGCCGCGGATGGCCTCCTCTACGAGGTCCACCAGGCGCGAAACCCGCATGAACCCGAAGAGGGCAATGGCACCCATCACCGCGACCACTGTGTTCTCATCGCCTTGTTCGAGCTCCCGGCGCACCTTCGAGGCTACAAACTCCTCGAAGTCCGGATGGGGCATCGGAAGGTCCTCAGGGGACTCGAAGTACGCCTCGCGGTAGTCGTGGGCGGCCATCCACTCGGCGAAGGCGTCGGTGAGGTCACAGCCGCGCCAGCCGCGGTCGGCCTTCCTCGTGGCCTCCTCAAAGCTCGGGATGCGCAGGCGCAGCCGCCGTTCCTCGGCCGGATCGTAGACGGCGAACCAGACCCGCTGTGCCGGCGGGAGGGAGGGATCCCACACCTGCGGCCGCGCCACGTAGCCGGCGTAGTTCTCCCGCAGAGCTTCAATGCGGCTCACGGAGCGCCTCCTCTTCCTGTCGGGTGAGCAACCGGGAGAAGCCCACTTCCACTACGGAACCGACGCGTTTGAGATCGATCCACCCTCGCTGCGAGGCGACCGCCGCCAGCTCGAAGAGCTCTTCCCTCGGGGCATCGAGCAGCCGCGCCCAGAAGGTGGAGAAGAGCAGCAGCCCTCGGGCCCCGCATAGCCTCCCTAAAACCAATGCATAGGCCGTGGCCTCGGGGGTGACCTTCGGCCTCGCCCGGCGACGGACCTTCCCCCCCGACAGATGGCCCGCCTGCGTCCACGAGGCACAAAGCCGACTCCCTATCGCCTTGAGATTCGTGGAGCTGAAGCGATCCGGCATCGCCTCGGCCACGGCCTTGGAGAAGTCCTGCGGCGCGACGACGCTCCCGTGCGGGGTCTCGAGGATCACCGAGGCGCTCCCCCGCAGGATCGGGTCGCGGGCGCAGGCGCACAGGAGCGCCAAGAGGGGCCGGCCCACGGGGTCGGCCTCCCACAACTGCCGAAAGCACCGGAAGACGGGCAGCTTCAAGTCAAGCCCGTAGAGTTCACGCAGCTTCTTCCACGTCCACAGGCGGGTGGAGGCCGTCTCCTTGCCGAGGACGTTCTCCTCCAAGATGGAGCGGCGGTAGTCCTCGTAGGTCGCCTCGGGGGGGTTCGCCTCGAGGAGTCGACACAAGACGGGGAACATCATGCTGCGGCTCCCGTGGGTGCCGCGCTCCCCGCTGCGAAAGCCGAACTCACTCGGGCAGGTCACGTCCCCGACCTTCACGATCCCCCAACCCCCTCCTCGCGTGTGCGTGCGAAGGCATCGCGCTTATGAGGCCCGCCTCTTGGCGGAGGTCCCGGTCTCGATCTTCTTCTCCACCAAGACCTTGGGGATCAGCACGATCCGGTTGCCCTTCCGTTGGACCTCGAAGTAGTCCCCCACTTCCAGGCCCATCTCCTCCAAGAGCTTTTTGGGAAGGCTTACTTGGTAGCTCTTGCCCAGTTTGACCACAGGCATGATCCCCCCTCCTCTTTCCTTCATGACTCCCGGGCTCATGGGAGCCAAGGAGGACTGTAGACGAAGATAGGGACAAAGGTCAACTGCACCGGCGACCGACCGTTATGATCCGTGCGCGGCGGTGAGCACCCGATTGCACTGCTTTTGGGCTTCCTCCGGGGGATCCGGAGGGGCCACCCAAACATCTTGAAGGACACGACGGGCATCCACAAGGCAGGCCCGATCCCCTCTTATCCAAACCCCCGGCTGGTTCCCGGACACGTCCCAGTAAAGATGAATCGTCGACCGGCGCTGCCACGGCCAGCAGAGGTCGTTCCGATTGCGCAAATCCCAAGCATCGCTCCCGGAGTGGACCTGCACCTCCACCCCTGGATCCACCAAGCAAAGGGCCGGAAAGCGGAAGAGCTGTTGCAGCCGGCCATCTTTCCTGAGGCTGAGGATAAGCCAGTTACCCAAGTTCCCACGCGTTTGTCCCTCGTTGCGAACGACGACCAGCTCCCGTTCTACGTCTACCCTAACGATGGAGAAGTGCGCTGGCAGCTGCCCATTCGACTGGGCGGCCGGGGGCGAAAACCCCGCAATCCCCAAGGCGATAGACAAACAAGATACGAATGCTCGTCGCATCGGCCCTCAACCTCCCGCAGTTTGATTGGGCACATTGTAGCCTCACTACAGCGAGGAGACCGTCAGGAATCGAGGCAAGGTAGGATCGGGCGATGGAACGCTGAAGGCCGGGCGGGCGGCCGAAAGGGGTGCGGGGCGGAGCGAAGCGGAGGGGGCACCGGCCGCCCGCCGGCCCAAACACAAAGCAAAAGAAAGATCGGGGCTTCTCGCAGCACAAAACGAGGGTGGGCCGGGCCTATGCCCGACCCACCCCCAAAGCCTCGGCCACGACCCTTTGCGAGAAGTCGGGCTCGTAGCACAAAGCTTCGAGCTGTTCCTCCTCGCCCACCAGCTCGAACTCCGTCTCCTCTCCGGGCTCGAGCTCATAGTCCCACTCTCGCTCGTAGATCTCCTGCTCGGAGCGGAGCGAGTCGTACTGCAGCAGCCACCAGCACCAACGGGAGGCCGGATCGCTGCCGTTGCCCTCGGCTTCGGCAGCCCTCTTCTTCTTGATCGGCTCGGCGACCGGCTGGAAGCTGGAAGCCCAAACGAGGCCGCCGGCCACCTCCCAGCGGCTGCCCTGCCAGCGCAGGTGGCCCGGCTGCCAGCTGACCCAAAAGCGCCCGATGCGCTTGGGCAGCCACTGCGGCTTGTAGCCCGTGGGGAAGACCCGCACGGCCTTGCCCCGCCCGACGGCTGCCCGAACCGCCAGCCACGTGCCCGGGCTGACCTTGGGGCCCGCTAACGGGAAGGCCACCAGCGCGCCCGAAGCTTGAACCATGCGCAGCGTGCGCCGGCGAAGCCGGCGCCGCAGACAGGAGCAGCGCCCGAAGCAGTGGCAGTAGCCGCCGGCCCACCAGAGCACCACCGCGCCCTGCCGGGCCGCTTTGTGCAGCAGCCCAAGAGGGCAAGACCCTGACCAGAACCCGCGCCCCGTGGGGCCGCCCACGGCGTAGATGATGAGCTTGTGGGCCATGCCCTGGGAGAGCGCGGCTTGAATGACGAGCTGATCGACGCCCCGAGCGCACCCGACGGCCACCCAACGGCCGGAAGCCAACACGGAGCGGACGGCCCGGACGACGAGCCCACGGGCCTTGCCCGACTGCAGCTTGCGAGAACCCGCAAACGCAACTAAACTGTTGTTGCTACGCATTTGAGCCCAAAGCCCGGGTGTGCGTGAGGGGTGCAGCCCGGGCTTTGGGTTTTTGCACCTCCTTGGGAAAGGGATTAGAGGCTTTGTTTTAGAAGCCTCGGCGCGCCTCGGACCGCCGAGCCGCCGCGGGGGTTCGATGCCCCCAAGGCGGCTGCGTCAAGGGGGCGGAGAAGGCGAAGGTGGAAATTCCGTTGAACTCGGTTTAACGGAATTTTCGCCTTCGCCACACCTACAGTCGCCCGCGAAGCGGGCAGACAGAGCCCCCTTGACGCTTAGCGGCGGTACAATGGGCGCGCCGGTGGAGGTGCGGGGAGAGGGGTGGGTCGGGGAAGGGGGTTCCCCAAGGGGGCCGGCCGCCGCCGTCCGCGTCGCCCACGGCCC
>JALUUA010000013.1 GCA_027021605.1 Candidatus Bipolaricaulota bacterium
TCGGCTAGATAGTTGAGCATCTGCTCCCGCCAGCTCATCGGGACCTCGCGCAGGGGCACCCCGGAGGTCCGGAGGGTGCGCCCATCTGGAAGTTGATAGCCGTCGAGCTGCTGGAGCAAGTCCTGGAAGTCGTCCACGGCCAGATCGACGATCTTGCGCTCGAGGGCCTCCTCCCAGCCGAGGGTAACGCTCTCGCGGACGGCCTGTTCGGCCCAATCGGGGTCGCGGCCCCTTTTTTCGGCGATCTCGCGGGCCCACTGCGCGAGGAAGTTCACCGCCTTCTGGGCGGCGGGGTCCTCCTCCTCTCCCCCTTCCCCCCCGCCGCCTCCTAAGCCCACGGGGTGGGCCGCGCCGATGGCGGCCCCCTTGGCCATCGCGGCCACGTGCGCGGCCATGGTTATAAAAGTCCCCGCCGACGCCGCCCAGGCGCCCGCCGGTCCCACGTAGACCACAACGGGAATGGGAGAGTTCAAGATGGCATCCACAATGTCCTTGGTGGAGGAGACCAAGCCGCCGGGGGTGTCCAGCTGCAAAATGACCAGGGAGGCCCCCTCCTCGCGGGCGAAGCGGAGCACCCTCAGCACATAATCTTTGGTGACAGGGTTGATGCTCGCCTGAAGCTGCGCATAGACGATCTCGCCCTCGGGCTGGGCCGGGCTCGAGAGGAAGCTTCCTCCCATCCACAGCAAGACCCATCCCACCTGGATCGCAAGCCCGATTCTCCACAAACTTCCTTTTCTCATCATCGATCCCCGCAGAGATTGTACCCCATCTCCTTCACGGGCGGAAATCGCTATGCTATACTGAACTATGCCGTACCGTACCTTGAAGGAGTGCGTTGGGGAGGGGATCTCTTCAGGACATGAACAGCTTCACGAAGTCGAAAGCGGAGGTCCGGTGCTCGGAGTGCGGCGGATTCATCCTCTCGAATGCGGATCTCGTGGTGACCTGGCGCTGGTTCGTCGTCCGCCCCTTCCACCGCGAGTGCTATGTAGAAGCCCTTAGGGATGAACGGGATTTCTTCGTGGGAAATCACATTATCAATAGCTGGTCGGGAGACATGACAGCCCGGGCATCCCTCGTACTCGCCCCGCTTCTGGCTCTTTTTGCCTATGCTGCGTACGGTCCCCTCGGAGCTTTGTTCTTCTTCGCGGCATGCCTGATCCAGCCTGCCGTGCGCTTCTACAGCTGGTGGCGCTATGAAAGGCACTTATACTAATCGGGAGGAGGTGCTTCGATGGAAGCGATGTGGCCTCTGATACTGCTGCTGGCGTTTGCACTGTTCATCGTGGGTTCGGCGGTGCGGATCGTGCGCCCCTTCGAGCGCGGGCTGGTGGAGCGATTGGGGAAGTACCACCACACCGCCGATCCGGGGTTGCGGCTGATCTGGCCGATCATCGACAAGATGGTCAAGGTGGACATGCGCGAGCGGGTCATCGACGTCCCGCCCCAGCGCGTGATCACGGAGGACAACGTCGTGGTGGAGGTGGACGCCGTCGTCTACTACCGGGTGATTGACCCCGTCAAGGTCGTCTACAACGTGGAAGATTTTAATTTGGCCGTGATCAAGCTGGCCCAGACGAACCTGCGCAATCAGATTGGGGACCTCAACTTGGATGAGACCCTCACCTCTCGAGAGCAGATCAACGCGGCGCTGGGGCAGATTTTGGATGAGGCCACGGACAAGTGGGGCGTCAAGGTCACGAGGGTGGAGATCCAGCGGATCGACCCGCCCGTGGACATCACGGAGGCGATGTCCAAGCAGATGAAGGCGGAGCGGGAGAAGCGGGCGCTCATCTTGGAGGCCGAGGGGATTCGCCAGTCTGAAATCACGAAGGCCGAAGGGCAAAAGCAGGCGGCCATCCTCCAAGCGGAGGGGCAGGCGGAGGCGATCCAGAAGGTGGCCGACGCGGAGAAGTACCAGAAGATCGCCATCGCCGAGGGCGAAGCCCAGGCGATCAAGACGGTCTTTCAAGCGATTCACGAGGGACGGCCCACGAGCGAGCTGATCACCCTGAAATATCTCGAAGCGCTGGCGGGGATCGCCCAAGGGCAGGCCACCAAGATCTTCATGCCCGTGGAGCTTTCCAGCGTGCTGGGGGGCCTGGCGGCGATGATCGAGGCTTCCCAGAATACGAAGGCGAATACGAAGTCATCGGAGTCCCAACAAGCAAAAGGGAACCCCTAAAGGTCGCGTTTCACGCGAGGGATACATCATTCCCGCGGGAGGTTGACGACGATGCGGGGCCCCTTTTCCACGTGGATCTCTTGCAGGATGGGCTCCCCACGCTCCTTCATGAGATCGAGCCAGAGTCGGGCCGTCTCCTCAAGGTTGGCCAGAGCCTCTTCGATCGTATGGCCCCAGCTTCGGCAGCCGGGCAGCGCGGGGATATAGGCGTGATAGGCGGGAGTCCCGTCGTCGAAGGGATCAGGCTCAACGACCACCCGAAAGGCGTAAGACTCGATCTCCAGAGCAGGGGGCTTCGTGGAGCTCATGGTGCTTAGTGTACCTGCAGATGCCTTCCTCGGCTAGCCCTGCTCGATCAAGATGTACTCGTCTGTAATCTCTTTCACGACGCCGTCGATGCTCGCGTGCTGGGCTACACTCAACGTTTTGATGTCCTCAATGGGGCCCTCCAGGGGCTTCGCGACGACCTGACCGCGCTTTACGCGATCGCCCACCTGCACGCAGGGCACCGAGGGCTTGACGATGGGGGTGAGGGTGTGCGTCAGATAAATGCGCACCCTCTTGATCTTGTCCCGCACGTCGAGGAAGTCCGTGGGGTGCCAGTCCAAATACTCGAGAAGCCCCAACTTGGTCATGATCTCGGGGAGCGTGTCGTCCCAGGTGGGCACGGGCTGGCCCGGAAGCTGACGGAACGCCATCTGGTCGCCCACGTACAGCGACTTGTCCACCACCAGGAGCCCGTTTGTCTTCTTCAATATCGCGTGGGTTCTCAGGTCCACGAGGTCGCCCATCATCGGCCCGCCGTCGATCACCATGAGATTGTGCGAGCGCTTGGTGTTGATCCCCGTCCAGCCCAACATGTCCACGCTGAAGGCCCCCACGGGCGTGCAGTACACCCGCGGCTCGGCCACCTCGCCGTAGACGTTGACGTACTTATCGACCACGGGCTGCCCCTCGAAGAGCGCGCGGTGCATGTTGAACAGGGTCTCGACGTTGTTGACGGTGACCCCCACGGTGGCGGGCAGCGCCCGGCCCACCACCTCGCGGCCCGTCACCGCCTTGGTGAGCCAGCGCTCCTCCCCGAAGCCGTACTTCGACGGCGTGTACGAGATCTCAAACCCATGGGACTCCTTGAGGGGGTCCAAGAGCTTTTGGTCCTTCTCCTTGGCCCCGATGATGATCTGCTCAAACCCGAAGATCTCCCGCAGGGCGTCGAAGATCTCCTTGAACTTGTCGGCGTACTTTATGAGCAGGAGCTTGTCCGCCTCGTAGCCGGGCTCCCCCTCTTCACAGTTGACGATCAAGATGGGCGTGGGGCGAATGTACTTGAAGTACGTCGGGAAGCCCGCGCCCCCGGCGCCCACCAGCCCCATCTCCCGGAAGAGGCGCACGACCTCCTTCGGATCGGTGGTCAGCGGCTTTCCCACGATGCGTCACTCTCCTTCGGCTTTTCCTGACTCCCTTTTTTGGAGTTGAGCGAGCACGGCCTCGGCGGCCGCTTGGGCCGCTCTCTTGAGCGTCTCGACGTTGGAGCCCCCGCCGTCCTCCTCGACGACCCCCGACACTAAGATGTAGTAGATCTGCCGCCCGTCCTGCCAGGCGAGCCCCGCCAGGCCCACGGGCCCGTTGGCGAAGAAGGTCATCGGAACATCGTTGATTGTGAGGTCCTCCGTCTCCTCCCCCAGCAGCAGGAGGGTGGCGAGGATGTCCGGGCCCGCTTTGGGGTCTTCGAGCTGGAAGCGGGTGATCCCCAGACTCTCGATTTCCCCCTCGTAGGGAGAGCCCTCCTCGGGCGCGAAGAAGACGGTAACGGAATATTCCTCCCCGGGGAAGGCCGGATCGGTGCGCTCGAAGTTCACAAACGAGAAGCCTTCCACTTTCATGGGGAGCGGCGGCGGCTCCTCCCCATCCGGCTCGGGCTCGGGTTCCGGCTCCGGCTCGGTGAGCAAGGGGCCCCCGGGGGGGCTTGCCCCTTCCTCCCGGGACGGGAGGGGCGAGGGGACAGGAGGGGCGGGCTGGAGCACGACGAGCCCCACAAAGAGCGCCACGGCCGCTCCGATCAGCAACACGAAAACGAGAAAGAGGTCCCTCATGGCGGATCGCCCCTTTATACGCCGTCGGCGCAGGGCGTGTCAACCTCAACGGGCGGAACGAGCGGCTTTCCCTCGATATAATGCGATGCCATGACGTATCCGCGGAGAAAAGGACGCGTCCTCGTGGGGATGAGCGGCGGGGTGGACAGCTCCGTGGCCGCGTGGCTCCTGTTGCAGGAGGGCTACGAGGTCATCGGGGTGACCCTGAACCTTTGGTCCTACGAGGGGCGCGAGGAGCCTTACAACGAGTGCTGCTCCCTCGAGGTGCGCGCGGTGGCCCAGCAGCTGGGGATCGAGCACCGCTTCGTGGACGCGGGGGATGCGTTCTATCGCAGCGTTGTCGAGCCCTTCGTCGACGAGTACGCGGGCGGTCGGACCCCGAGCCCCTGCGGGCGGTGCAACCGCTGGGTGAGATTCCCCAAGCTGCTGGAGCTGGCGGAGGCGCTGGGGTGCGATTTCGTGGCCACGGGCCACCACGCCCGCATCCGCTTCGATGCCCACGCGGGCCGCTACCGGCTGCTCCGGGGCGTGGACCCGTGGAAGGACCAGTCGTACTTCTTGTATGGGCTCACCCAGGAGCAGCTCGCAAAGCTCCTCTTCCCCGTGGGGGAGCGCACGAAGGAGGAGGTCTGGGAGATCGCGCGGGCTCAGAGGCTGGTGGCGGCCCGCAAGCGGGAGAGCCAGGACCTCTGCTTCCTGCCGCAGGGCGATCCCAAGGCGTTCCTCCGCGCCCGGGCCAACGGGTGGCTGCGGCCCGGGGACATCGTGGACCTCGAGGGCCGGGTGCTCGGTCGCCATGAGGGCTTGGCCTTCTACACCGTCGGCCAGCGGCGGGGTCTGGGGATCGCCGCCGGGGAGCGCCTGTACGTGGTGGCCCTCGACGTCGAGCGCAACCGGGTGGTCGTGGGCCCGGAGGAGGCCCTCTACTCCCCGGGCCTGATCGCGGACGACGTCCACTGGATCGTACCCGAGCTTAGAGAGGAGCTGCGGGCGGGGGCCAGAGAGGTGGATGTGGAGGTCAAGGTGCGCTACCGCAGCCGCGCGGTGCCCGCCAAGCTCACAGCGGAGGAGGAGGGCAGGGGGAGCCTGCGGGTACGGGTGGAGTTTGCGGAACCCCAGCGGGCGATCACGCCGGGGCAGCTGGCCGTCTTCTACCGGGGCGAGGAGGTGCTGGGGGGCGGGACGATCCTCCGCGCTCTCGGTGCGCTCCGCACCCCCCTCGCCCGCGAGATCCTCCCGGGTTCCGCACCGTATTCCACAAGCGGGAAGAACGCCAAAGGGAACGGAGGAGCCCACCCCGAGTCGGAGTCGGAGCCAAAGCCAAAGCTAGGAGCAGAGCCGGAGCCGGAGCCGGAGACCTGCGACCTGCTCACCGGGTGATGAGCAGGGCCTCCATTCCCTTGTTGCGCCAGATGGGATCGTACATCTGGTAGCGGCGGCCGCCCACCAGATCGACCCAGAGCACTTGGGTCTCGCCGGGGCGGATGAATTCGGCCTTGTCCTCGAGGGTCCGGTCCTCGACGGGATCGTAAATTTCGATGTTGTGGACGATCTTCCCCTGGTTGACGAAGACGAGCTTGACGCGGCCGGACTCGACCTCCACCCGGTTGGGGCTGATCTGATACTCGGTGAGGGTGAAGCGGACTTCCCGCTGGGCCTGGGTGGTGCCTCCCCCCAGGAAGGAGCCCTTGGGGCCGAAGAGGGCAAAGCCGACTAACGCCAGAATGGCCAGAATGACGATGATCGTGATCGCTCGCTCCATAGGGTCGTGTCCTCCTTGCGGTTGGGTCTTGCTCTCGCTCGCTTAGCCTGTCTGCTCCTGTTCCTGCTCCTACTTCTACTCCTACTTCTGCTGCAGCTCCTCTTCCCTTCCCCGGCTGCTGCTTGTGTGTTGTAGTTGTAGCAGCAGCTCTGCCGTTGGGGCTTGTGTGGCTATAGCGCTATCATACCCCAAGGGAAGGTCCTTCGCCAGCTCAACCGTTACCCGGGGGACAGACATGCGTTTCGCGTTTCGATTCCGTCCCAGTCGGGTCCCTTTTTCCCGGCCATTGCCCTGCGGAAGCTCGGCCGAACCGGATCGGAGCGAAGGCGCGGATTGAGCTGCCGGAGGAGTTCTGCTACGCTATAGGCACTCTCGTTCAGCGTGGAGGATCACATCACGATGAGCCCAGCAGAGGAGAAGAAGAAAGTGCGGGTGGTCTCGGGCATTCAGCCCACGGGGGAGCTGCACATCGGCAATTACTTTGGGGCCATCAAAAACTGGCTCGCCCTGCAAGAGGAGTACGAGTGCTTCTTCTTCATTGCCGACTACCACGCCATCACCGAGGAGTGGAACCCCGAGCGGCTCCGGGAGAACACCCAGCGCATGGTGCTCGATCTGCTGGCCTGCGGGATCGACCCCGAGCGCGCGGTGTTGTTCGTGCAGTCCCACGTCCCGGAGCACACGGAGCTCTGTTGGGTCTTTAACGCCCTGGCCAGCTACGGGGACCTCCTGCGGATGACCCAGTTCAAGGAGAAGCGCGAGCACGTCGAGCGCACCCAGGAGTTCGTGAGCGTGGGGCTCTTCGACTACCCCGTGCTCCAGGCCGCGGACATTTTGATCTACCACGGGGCCAAGGTGCCCGTGGGGGAGGACCAGATCCAGCACCTGGAGCTCACCCGCCGCATCGCGCGGCGGTTTAACGCGCGCTTCGGGGCGTACTTCCCCGAGCCGGAGCCCCTCTTAAGCGAAGCCCCCCGGATCATGTCCCCGGCGGCCCCCGAGAAGAAGATGAGCAAGAGCCTCGGCCCCAAGCACTATCTCGCCCTCTTCGAGCCCGAGGAAAGCTTCTGGGAGAAGATCAGGACGGCCGTGACGGACGTAGGCCCCCAGGGGGGGACGATGAGCCCCGGGGTGGCCAACCTCTTCCTGCTCCTCAAGCTCGCCGCGCCCCCCGAGGTGTATGAAAGCTTTCGCACCGAGTACGATCGGGGCACGATCCGCTACGCCAAGCTCAAGGAAGCCGTCTTCGAGCACCTCATGGGGGTTCTGCGCCCCATCCGCGAGCGGAGGGCGCAGCTCACGGAAGCCGACGCCCGGGCGGCCATGGAACGGGGGGCCGCACAAGCCCGCAGGGTCGCCGAACAAACCCTCCGGGAGGTGCGCCGCCGGATCGGGGTCGGGCCCGTCGGGCCCTAATAATTTCCCCCATTACCGGGAGCACTCCAGCGGAAGGAGCCTCTCCAGCCGCCCTCGGGCCTCCGGCGTGAACTGGGGGATCTGGTTCCCGCTAAACGGCGAGAGGTCCGCGTTGGCCGACATGATGTCGCCGGGACTGTTCTTCGAGCTGTGCTGTAGCCCAAAGAGGTGCCCCAGCTCGTGGGAGGTCACCGAGGCCAAAATGACCGCCAGGCGCGAGAGGGGGAGGGAAAAGAGCAGACGCCTTGCCGTGAAGCTCCCGATGTACACGTACCCCGTCCCGAAGCGGCGGCCCAGGGGGGCCTGCCCTAGGACGCTGCCCCTATCCCGCTCGTCGAAGACGATCGTGGCGTGGGCCCGCCGCGGCCGCTCAAGCGTAAAGCGAACGTTAATCCCCTCGTACTGCTCCTCCATCACCCGCTTGACTTGGGTGAGGAAGACGTTTCGCACCGCCTCCTCGTGGAGGCCCGTGAGCTCCTGGAGCTGGAGGAGAGCCCCGGCCGTCACGCGCAAGAAGACGTACTGCCCGCAGGCGTTGAGCGGCGGCCCGAATTCCCGGACGAGGACGTAGACGTTGTCCTCCTCGTCCGCCTCGGGAATCCGGGCCTCGGCGTCCGCTTGAACCCGCAGTCTCCGCTCCCCGGCCTCCACGGTCCAGGGGACGCGCACCCGGGTGCTCTCGCCCGGGGCCAGCCCCCCCACGCTCGGGGCGGCGATCGGCTCCCCGTCGACGAGGAACTCGACCGCAAACGGGGGCGCTTCTCCGCTCCCCTCGTTGACGATCACGGCCTCCAGGGTCACGCTCTCGCCGGCCTGAGGGCTTGCCGAACCCACAAGGAGCAGATCGGCCACGGCGAGATCCGCCCCCGTAAAGCCGAGGGGGGAGACGTTGATCAGCTTCGTGAGGGCGTTGTTCCCCTCGTCGGCCTCGGGGACGGCGTCGAAGGGGTCCACCCGGGCCCACAGGACCCGCTCGCCCATCTCCGCCTGCCGCCACGTCACCCGCTCCGTCCGGGTCTCGCCCCGGGCCAACCCCGGGAAGAAGCGGGTGGCGAGCAGTCGCCTCCCCACGGTCACCCGGAGCGCGAAGTTCGACTCGACGTCCCGGGTCCCCAGGTTGGCGACCGTGATCGTGATCTCGGCGGACTCCCCGGGCCGGGGGAAGCGGGGCTCCAGCCGGAAGTCGGTGATCGTAAGGTCGGCCCCCAGCTGGATCTCCTTACGGAGGACGTTGTTCTCCTCGTCTGACTCCTCCACCCGATCGGGGGAGTCGACGCGCACCTCCAGGGTCTGGCGCTGCGGGGTGGCGATCCAGATCGCCTCGACTTCCACTTCCTCCCCGGCGGCCAGCCCCGGGAGGAGCCGCGAGCCCAAGGGCTTGCCGTCGGCCACGAATACCACCCAGAAGGAGCCCGCATCCGCCTCCCCGCGGTTGGCGATCCGGGAGCGCACCGTAGCGGGCTTCCCCGGCCCCACGTCCGGGGGGTCCAGATCCAAGCTCAGGGGCAAGAGATCGGGGAGCGGGGGCGTTTCCGTGGGAACGGGCTGTGCCGTCGAGTTCCCCGCGCCGAAGGAGAGCCCCAATCCGACCAGCAGGAGGATAACCGGGTACAAGCGGAATGCCTTCGGAACGTTCACGACCACAGGGGGATCACCTCGGGGGGATGACGTCCGTCTTGAGGTAGTCGCGCAGCGCCTCGGGGACCCGCACCCGCCCGTCGGGCTCCTGGAACGTCTCCAAGATCGCCACCATGAGCCGGGAGGTGGCCAGTCCCGACCCGTTGAGCGTGTGCACGTAGCGGGGCTTCTCGCCCTTGGCGGGCCGGTAGCGGATGTTCCCCCGCCGCGCTTGGTAGTCCGTGCAGTTGCTGCACGACGATACTTCATAGTAGCGCTTCTGCGAGGGGATCCACACCTCTAAATCATACGTCTTGGCGGACTGGGCGGCCATGTCCCCCGTGGGCAGGAGCGCCACCCGATAGTGCAAGTCGAGCGCCTTCAGCACGGCCTCGGCGTCCTTTACCAGGCTCTCGAGCTCGTCGAACGACGTCTCGGCAGTGGTGAACTTGAAGAGCTCCACTTTGTTGAACTGGTGCACGCGGATGAGGCCGCGCTCCTCCTCGCCCGCGGCCCCGGCCTCCCGTCGAAAGCACGCCGTGTAGGCCATATATTTCAGGGGCAGCTGTTCCACATCCAGAATCTCCCCCCGGTGGAGGTTGCACAGCAGCGTCTCCGCGGTGGGGTTCAAATAAAGCTCGTCCCGCTCGATGTAATACACGTCGTCCTGGAACTTGGGCAGCTGCGAGGCGGTGAACATCGACTCGGGGTTCCCCAGATAGGGGGGCAACACGGGGGTATACCCCGTCCTCTCGCAGTGGAAGTCCCAGAAGAATTGAATCAGCGCCATCTCCAGGCGGGCGCCCCAGCCCAGGTACAGGGGAAACCGGGAGCCCGCGATCCGCGCCGCCCGCGGGAAGTCCAACAATCCCAGCTCGTGGGCGAAGTCGAGGTGGTGCTTCGGCTCAAAGGGGAGCTCCGGCCTCTCCTTGTACTCCCGCACGATCACCTTGTCTTCCTTGGAGAAGCTTACGGGGACGCTCTCGTGCGGGAGGTTGGGCAGCCGCACGAGGATATCGCGGATCTCCTCCTCGAGGCGGGCGACCTCGTCGTCGAGCTGCTTGATGCGCTCGGAGAGCCCCCGCAGCTCCTGGATGCGCCTTTGGGCTTCCTCCTCGCGCCCCTCGCGCTTGAGGCGCGCCACCTCCTCGGAAGCCTCGTTGCGCTCGTGCTTTAAAGCCTCGACCTCCTGGAGGAGCTTGCGGCGCCGCTCGTCCTTCTCGAGCAGGGGCGTCAGCGTGATCTCGGGGTCGCGGGTCTTGAGCCTTCGTTCGATCTCCTCGGGGTTTTCGCGGATCGCTTTCAGATCTAGCATCGTCGCTCACGGCGACTATTATAATGGGCCGCCCTAGGGATGCCATCTCGCACGCTCGGGACACGCTCAGGGGAGGGACATAGCGCATGACGACCAAGGCTCACCCCCGGGACGAGGGCTTCGGCCGGGAGCACCGCCTGACGCGGCGGCGGGACTTCGAGCGCGTCTACCGCGAGGGCGTTCTCCTCAAGAACGACTTCTTTCGCGTCTACGCCCTCTTTCGCGGGGAGGAGGAGCTCCCCCGGCTGGGGCTCTCGGTCTCCAAGCGGTTGGGGAAGGCCGCCCGGCGCAACCGGATGAAGCGCTGGGTGCGGGAGTGGTTCCGCCGCCACAAGCCCGAGCTTTGGGGGTACGACCTCGTCGTCCAGCCCAAGCCCGCCGCCGCGGAGCTCGACTACCACGGGGTCTGTCGGAATCTCGAAGAACTCCTCTCGCAGTTGCAGAGGGACGGCCGCGCGTGATATACTTTCCGCGCTTCCAATCCCTGCAGATCGAGAAGAGCTGTGAGAGAGCCCTCCCGAATCTTCCGCCGGACGCGGGAGGTTCTTTCATCGAGAGGAGGCCGGCCCATGGAAACGGAAGGCGAAGTCCTGCTGACCAAAGAGGGCTACGAGCAGAAGAAGAAGCAGCTGGAGGAGTACCGCCGCATCCTCCACGAGGAGATCCCCCAGCGGCTCAAGATGGCCAAGGAGCACGGCGGCGAGCTGCGGGAGAACAAGGAGTTCCTGGACATCCAGACGGAGAAGGAGTTCTACGAGCTGGAGGTCCGGCGGCTGGAGGAGCTGCTCGAGCGCGCCCGGGTCATCGAGGAGGAGGAGATCAGCACCAAGACCGTGGGGATCGCCAACCGGGTGACCCTGCAAAACCTCGACACGGGCGAGCAGATCACCTTCGAGCTGGTCAGCCCCGCCGAGGTGGACCTCGAGCACAACAAGATCTCCTCGGAGTCCCCGCTGGGGCGGGCGCTCATGGACCGGCGCAAGGGCGAGACGGTCGAGGTGGAGACCCCCGCGGGCCTGGTCCGCTACAAGATCGTCGGCATCCAGAGGAGCTAGCCCGTGAGCGCCGAGGAGCGCCTGCGCGAGGAGCGCCTGCGCAAGCTCGAGGATCTCCGCCGGCGGGGAATCGAGCCCTACCCCGCCCGCTGCGAGCGCACCCACACCGCCCAACAGCTCCACGAGCGCTTTGCGAACCTCCCCCCGGGAGAGGAGACGGACGAGCACGTCTGGGTCGCGGGCCGGGTGATGGGCCGCCGCGTGCTGGGGAAAGCGTCGTTCTGGGACCTTCGAGACGGCACCGGGCGGATCCAGCTCCTCCTCTCCCAGGACGCCCTGGGCGAGGAGCGCTACGAGCTCCTCCTGAGGGACGTCGATCTCGGGGACTTTCTGGGCGCCTACGGGCGGGTGGTGCGCACGAGACGGGGGGAGCTCTCCGTCCGGGTGGAGGACTATCGGGTGTTGGCCAAAGCGCTGCGCCCCCTCCCCGAGAAGTGGCACGGTCTCAAGGACCAAGAGGCCCGCTATCGCCAACGCTACCTCGATCTGTTGGTGAACGAGCCCTCTCGAAAGACGTTCGAGACCCGCTCCCGGATCGTCCGCACGATGCGTCGTTTTCTCGACGAGCGGGGCTTCTTAGAGGTGGAGACGCCCATCCTGCAGCCCATCTACGGCGGGACGGCCGCCCGGCCCTTTACCACCTACCACAACGAGCTGGAGCAGACCCTGTATTTGCGCATCGCCCCCGAGCTGTATCTGAAGCGCCTCCTCATCGGCGGCTTCGAGCGCGTCTATGAGATCGGCAAGAACTTCCGCAACGAGGGGATCTCCACCCGCCACAACCCCGAGTTCACCATGCTCGAGTGCTACCAAGCCTACGCCGACTACAACGACATGATGGAGCTTGCGGAGCAGATGATCTACGCCATCGCTCAGGAGCTGGGCTTGGAGAGGCTGAGCTATCAGGAACACACCATCGATCTCACCCCGCCCTGGCGGCGGCTGACGCTGCGCGAGGCCCTCCTCGAGCACACGGGCTTAGATATCGAGGCGCTACCCACCCACGAGGCGCTCTGGGAGGCCGTCCAGCGCAAGGGGCTCTTCGTGGACGAGCAGCCCACCTGGGGCAAGCTGGTCGACGAGCTGGTGAGCGAGTACGTGGAGCCTCGGCTCATCCAGCCCACGTTCCTGCTCGATTACCCGAGGGAGATCTCGCCGCTGGCCAAGGCGAAGCCCACCGCCCCCCACCTCGTGGAGCGCTTCGAGCCCTTCATCGGAGGTCTCGAGTTAGGGAACGCCTTCTCGGAGCTCAACGACCCCCTCGACCAGCGGGAGCGCTTTAAGCAGCAAGAGGAACAGCGCCGCCGGGGCGATGAGGAGGCCCACCCCCTCGACGAGGACTTCTTGCTGGCCCTGGAGTACGGGATGCCCCCCACCGGCGGGCTGGGGATCGGGGTCGATCGCCTCGTGATGCTCTTTACGGACGCCCGCTCCATCCGCGACGTGATCCTCTTCCCGGCGCTTCGCCCCAAGCAGGAACCCTCGTGATGTCTATGTGCTTATCCCGTAGGCGGGATTACTGTCTGAAGGCCGGATCGGGTGCTAGAATGGGGATCTAGAAGGAGGCTCAAGGCGATTCTCAAGGCGCAACCGAGGGAGGATACGGGCTCCGGTTGCGAGTTGCGGCAACGACGGGAACCCTCGAAAGGAGGAACGGTGCGCAGCAGGCAGAGCGTCGGTGTGCTCTTCGTGTTCGGTTTTCTCGGGATTTGGGTGCCGGCGGTGCTGTGGGGCCCCACCGGCACCGGCCTCATGGCCGCCCCCTCTTCGCCCCCCGGAGCGGTCCTCACCCAGCAGGGGGACCCCTCCCCCCGGGAGGGGACTTCCCCCCCGAAGCTGCAGCGGGTCCTTCAGGTGCTCTTGGAGAAGGGGGAGGGCGGGGTCCGCAAGGCGGTAGCCCCTCCGGTCCAGCTCTTCGGCCGCGGCGGGGACGAAGACCCCGTCTTCGACGGTTGGGGCGGGTCGTACTTCTCCCTCAAGACGGAGGCCGGACGGGTGCGGGTCGTCCTCGAGACGACGTCCGAGGCGGCCGCGCAGCGGGTCGCTCGGGTGGTCTCGGGCTTGGGCGGGACGGTCGAGCTGGTGGAGGCGGTGGGCGTCCAGGCTTGGGTCCCCCTCGAGCAGCTCCGCACGGTGAGCGAGCTTGCGGACGTGGAGTTCGTGCGCCTGCCCGTTCGACCCCGCGCGGCCCAGGGGCGCATCCGGAGCGAGGGGCTTGAGGAGATCAACGCCCCGGCCTGGAACGAGGCCGGGCTGGACGGCACGGGCGTCAAGGTCGCCCTGGTCGACCCCGGCGGCTTCTACGGCTACGAGCGCCTGATGGGCCGGGAACTGCCCCCGGAGGAGCGGGTGATAGCCCGATCGTTCCGCTCCGACAAGGAGATGTACGATCCCGAAGCCTCGCGCGGGGGGCGGGTCCACGGGACGGGCACTGCCGAGATCGTCCATGACCTGGCCCCCGGGGCCACGCTGTACCTGGCCATGTTCAGCACGGATCTCCAGTTCCGCCGCGCGGTCAACTGGCTCATCGAGGAGGACGTCGACGTGATCAACACCTCGTTGGGGTTTCCCTCGGGCTGCTTCCGGGAGGGCGGCGGGATCTTCGCCGACCTCTTCGAGGACGCCAAGCAAAGCGGGGTCACCTGGGCCACCGCCGCGGGCAACGAGGGCGACATCCACTGGGAGGGCGACTGGAACGATCCCGACGGGGACAACCTCCTCAACTACACCGCCACCGACGAGGGGAACACCCTCGACGTGGTGCTGGTGGAGTATCAGTACCCCAACGGCGAGCGGGTGGCGACCTCGATCATCACCGTCATCTTCAGCTGGGACGCCCCCTGCCGCGGCGCCACCCAGGACTACGAGCTCGTCGTGATGCGTGACGAGGGGGGCAAGATGGTCCCCTTGCCCTCGTGGAACGGCTCGGTGGGGCAGTTTACGGACTGGATCTGGCGCCCCGGCGTCCCCGTGCAGTTCGTCTTCGCCAGCGAGGACTTCGACGTAAGCCGCGCGGGCGAGGTCCAGCGCTATCACCTGGCGATTCGCAAGAAGCGGGCCGGGGCCCCCGACTCCCGCTTTGACCTCCAGATCGGCTGTCCCTGCCAGCGGATCCAGTTCTTGGAGCCCTCCGGGAGCGTGAGCATCACGGAGCCGTCCATCTCCCCCCACGTGATCACCGTGGGGGCCGTCCACCACTCCTCCACCCGCTGCTCGCGGCTGCTCTGCCCCGACGGGCGACTCCTCGTGTACTCCAGCCGCGGCCCCACCAAGGACGGGCGGGTCAAGCCCGATCTGGTTGCCCCCTCTCACGTCTCGACGAGCAGCTACGGCCGCTGGACGGGCGAAGGCCGCGGGCGCAACCCGGGCTTTACGGGGACCTCGGCGGCCTCCCCCCACGTGGCGGGCGCGGCCGCGTTGGCCATCCAAGCCCTGCGCCAAACCCTGGGGCGGGATCCCACCCCCGACGAGGTACAGCAGTTTCTAGAAGAGCGGGCCGAGGACGCGGGCGATCCCGGCAAGGACAACGACTACGGCGCGGGGATCCTCTTCCTGGCCCAGCCGCCGGGCGCACCCACGGGGCCCGTGATCGCGGGCATCGAGCCCGCCCAGGGCCTCCAGGGCGCGACCCTGGAGGCCGTGATCACCGGGGAGAACCTCCAGGGGGCCACCGAGGTCGCCTTCAGCGGGAGCGGGGTGACGGCCACGATCCGCGAGGGCGGCACGGATACGGAGCTTCCCATCACGATCACCATCGCCCCCGACGCCGCGCCCGGCCCCCGGACGTTTACCGTCACCACCCCCGCGGGGACCGCCGAGAGCGGCGAGGTCGTCTTCACGGTGCTGGAGGCGCCCCGCATCGCCGTCGAGCCCGCAAGCTTAAGCTTCACGGCCGTGCTGTGGCAGGATCCCCCGGCGCCCCAGACGCTCACGATCACGAACGCAGGCGGCGGCACCCTGCGGTGGGAAGCCTCCGTGGACGTCCCCTGGCTGCAATTGGACGCCACCCAGGGCGAGGCCCCCGCGGAGCTGAGCGTCTCCGTGCTGCCGGAGGGCCTGGAGCCCGGGACCTACGAGGGGACGATCACGATCACGGCCCCAGGCGCGCTCAACAGCCCCCTGACGGTGCCCGTCACCCTCACGGTGGAGGCCCCGCCGGGCGAGCTGATCGCGGTTCGGTTCGTGACCCTCGAGTTCGTGGAGCCCGACGACTGGGAGCGGACGGTGCGCGACGGCTGCATGGTCTACACAAACATCGCGGGGACCCCGAGCGTCATACGCCTGACCCTGGACGACGGCTCCGTACGCGAGTTCGCCATACCCCCGGGGAACGAGGTGATCGTCTGCGGCGATGTGGCCCACATCGACACCCGCTACCGCCCGCCCGAGGAGTAGCTTCCGTCGTACCCGGGCTGCTACGGCGGTTCTGCTGCTGGGGCTAAGCCTCGGTCTGGCCCTGGGGCTTGCGGGGTGCGCCGGAAAGAAGGCGGAGGAGGAGGCGGCGAGGCCGACGAGGCCGACGAGCGCGACGACGGCGAAGTGGGAGGACTACGAGGACAAGATCCAGAGGCAGCTCTTCGAGCTGGCCGTGGCCCCGAGCCCCGGGGAAGCGGCCAAGGCCCAGGGACTCGAGGCATTCTGGGCCGTGCGGGTGGTGCTCGTCCTCGCCTCCCCCGACGCGAAGGTGCCCGAGGGCTTTCGGGTCGTGGTGGAGGAGCGCTTCGGCGAGGAGGTCCAAGTCTGGGTGGCCGTCGACGACCTCCTCGAGCTGGCCCGGCGCCCCGAGGTCGCCTACATCCGCGCCCCCGTAAAGCCCAAGCCCTATGGGCCTTAACTCGAATCCCAGCAGCGGGGGAGCGACGCACGCGGGCGGACGAACGAACAATCGATCGATCGAGTGATGGGGACGACAGGAACATCGACCGCGGAGGTGGAGGCGCTGGCCGAAGCCCTCTTGGAGGGCCATCCCCGGGCGCTGGCGAAGCTCATCTCCCGGGTGGAGGACCGCGCCCCCGGCTACGAGGCCGTCGTCGACGCGCTCTACCCGCAGGCCCAAGCAAAGGGCGCCTATCGCGTCGGGATCACGGGGCCGCCGGGGGCGGGGAAGTCCACGCTGGTGGACCGCCTCGTCACCCGGTTTCGCGCGGAGGGAAAGCGCGTGGGCGTTTTGGCCTGCGACCCCACCAGCCCCTTCTCCGGCGGGGCCGTCTTGGGCGACCGCGTGCGGATGCAGAGCCTCCGGGACGACGAGGGGGTCTTCATCCGGAGCCTGGCCACCCGGGGGAGCTTGGGGGGCCTCTCGGAGATGGCCCACGAGGTGGCCGTTTTATTAGAGGCCGCCGGGTACGACGTGATCGTTTTTGAAACCATCGGCGTGGGCCAGGTCGAGATCGACGTGATGGAGTCGGCCGACACGGTCGTGGTCGTGCTCACCCCCCAATCGGGGGACGCGATCCAGGCCCTGAAGGCAGGGCTCATGGAGATCGCGGACGTCTTCGCGATGAACAAGGCCGACCAGCCCGAGGCCGATCGGGCCGCCCAAGCGCTGCAGCTGGCCCTGCGCCCCGACATGACGGAGGGGATGTGGATCCCGCCCATTCTCAAGATCTCGGCCCTCCGGGACGAGGGGATCGAGCGCCTGAAAGAGGCGATCGAGCGCCACCGGGCGCACCTCGGGGAGGAAGGGCTCAGGGAGAAGCGCAAGGGGCGACTGCGGGCGTTCCTCCAGCGGATTGTCGAGGAGGAGCTGCGCCGCCGACTTTGGAACTCGTACGGCACCGCCCTGCTTGACACCCAGATCGAGAAGATCTTCCAAGGGAAACAAGGCCCCTATGCGGCCGCGCGGGCGCTTTTGCAGCAGCGGGAGCGCGGACACACAGAGCGCGGGCACACCAAGCCCGCTTAAGACAGGGACGATCGAAGAGACGATCGAGAAGATGGCCACCGAGCAGGACCTTCGCCGGACCCTGTTGCGAATCGACGGGAAGGGCTACAAAGCCTACCAGGACCTGCGGGGGCACTACGAGCTTCCGGGGTTTACGCTCTTCGTCGATCACGTGCAGGGGGACCCGTTTGCGCCGCCGAGCCGCCTGCGGGTGCGGGTGCCCCAGGAGCGCGCGGGGTTCTCGCCCGAGCTCTTTGCGAACAAGAGCCGCGAGGTCGCGCTGCGCGATTTCCTGACGCGGGCGTTCGATCGTTGGGCCCGTAAGCTCAGCAGCCGCCGGGGGACGGGCAAGAGCGGGCTGCTCGCCGTCGACCCGTGCTACCAACAGATCCTCGAGAAGAGCTCCGTGATCGTCACCGACGGGTGGGTGGAGGCCCGCTTCGTGGTGGGGCTCCCTGCCGCCGGGCGGCGGGTGCTCGGCCGCGAGGCCCTCGCCCTCCTCACCGAGGCCCTCCCGCAGATCGTCGAGCGCACCCTCTGCTATCAAAACCTGGACGCGGAGGCGTTACGGAAGCATCTGGAGGCGGCCGAGGACGCGGACGCCGCCCGGGAGCAGCTCGCCTCCCTCGGGCTCATCGCGTTCGTGGTCGACGGGGCCGTGCTCCCCCGCCGCAGCGGGGTGGACGACCGACCCCTTCCCCTAAGCGAGGGGGCGATCCCCTTCCGCGCGCCCGACTCCCTCCGGGTAGAACTTAAGCTCCCGAACCGGGGCCGGGTGACGGGGATGGGCATCCCCGAGGGCGTCACGCTCATCGTGGGCGGGGGCTACCACGGGAAGTCCACCCTGCTGCGGGCCCTGGAACGGGGAATTTATAATCACATCCCGGGCGACGGGCGCGAGTTGGTCGTCACAAACCCCGACGCCGTGAAGATCCGGGCCGAGGACGGGCGGCGGGTCGAGAAGGTGAACATCTCCCCCTTCATCCGCGACCTCCCGGGCGGGCGCTCCACCCGGGCCTTCTCCACCGAGAACGCGAGCGGCAGCACCTCCCAAGCGGCCAACATCATGGAAGCGCTGGAGGCGGGGGCAAAAGCGCTGCTCATCGACGAGGACACCTCCGCGACGAACTTCCTGATCCGGGATCGGCGCATGCAGGCGCTCATCGCCAAGGAGCACGAGCCGATCACCCCCCTGCTCGACAAGATCCGCTCCCTCTATCGGGACCTCGGGGTCTCGACGGTGCTCGTGATGGGCGGAAGCGGCGACTACTTCGACGTGGCGGACACCGTGATCGCGATGATCGACTTCCTGCCCCAGGACGTCACCCCGAAGGCGAAGGAGATCGCCCGGACGCATCATACGGGGCGCAGGCCCGAGGGGGGCGAGCGCTTCGGGGAGGTCACCCCGCGGGCCCCGCTGCCCGAGAGCTTGGATCCGAGCCGCGGACGGCGGGACGTCAAACTGAGGGTTCGGGATGTGGACGAGTTCCTGTTCGGGACGGAGGAGGTGGACCTCTCGGCGGTGGAGCAGATCGTCCACCCCTCCCAGGTGCGGGCCATCGCCGAGGCGATGGTCTACGCCAAGCGGCGCTACATGGACGGCCGCCGGACGCTGCGCGAGATCCTCGACCTCGTGATGCGCGATCTCAGCGCCCAGGGCTTGGACGTGCTTACCCGATCCCCGCGGGGGGATTTGGCGCGCTTCCGCCGGCACGAGCTGGCCGCGGCCATTAACCGCCTGCGGACGCTAGAGGTGCGGGTTTTGGAGGATGTGGGTCGTTAGCCAACGGATGGGAGACGGATAAACGGATGAATAAAGAGGCCGCGGGCGGGGTCAGCGGCGCTGCTGGGATGGATGAGGGGGCTTCTTCCGGCAATCGGCCTTCCCCGTCCGCGGCTCGTCTTCTATACCCGCGCTCACGAGGAAAGGTTTCGCTCGGAGGGGGCCTCGGCGTTCAGCTTGTACCCGAAGCCCCGCACGGTCACGACGATCTCGGGGCGGGCCGTGTCGCGCTCGATCTTGTTGCGCAGGAGGTAGACGTATTTCTTCACGTCCTCGGCCCCGGCGTAGGGGCTGTCGGCCCAGACGTTCCTCAGAATTTCTTCCTGGGAGAAGACCCGCCCCGGCTTCGAGGCCAGAAACCGCAACAAGTCGTACTCCTTGGGGGAGAGGTCCACGCGCCTCCCGTAGACGCGGACCTCCTTGGTCTCGTCGTCGATGAGGAGCGGCCCGACCTCAATGCGCTTCGGGGCCTGGGGGCCGCCGGCGCGGCGCATCACCGCCTCGATGCGTGCCTCGACCTCCCGCAGGTCGAAGGGCTTCGTGATGTAGTCGTCGGCCCCCAGGGAGAGCCCGTGGACCTTGTCCTCCGTGGCGTCCTTGACCGTGACCAGGATCACGGGGGTGTTCCCCTGGGCGCGGATCTCCTTGAGGACGCCCCAGCCGTCCACCCGGGGCATCATCACGTCCAACAAGACGAGGTCCGGGGCCTTCTCCCGAAAGAGCGCGAGGGCCTCTTGACCGTCTTGAGCCGAGATCACCTCGTGGCCTTGGGCTTTCAGGAACTTCGCGAGCAGCGCCCGGGATTTCGGGTCGTCTTCCGCAATGAGGATGCGCATTCTTCGTCACCGCCTTCGGGTTGGAGTGGAAGTGGGCGTCGAAGGAGCTGAAGACGTTGAAGGAGTTAAGGGCAGGTGGGAGGGAGAGCGGGAGCGGGAGCGTGTGGGGGAGATCGGGGCGAGCCTTTCGGGCAGGGGGCCGCAGGGGAGGGTGAAGTAAAAGGTGCTTCCGCGGCCGGGCTCGCTCTCGACCCAGATGCGCCCGCCGTGCATCTCGACGTACTTCTTGACGATGGAGAGCCCCAGGCCCATCCCGCCCCAGGCCCGCGTGTTGGAGGAGTCGAGCTGGGTGAAGGGCTCGAAGATCCGCTCCCGGTGCTCCGGGGGGATGCCCACGCCCGTGTCCCGTACGGCAAACCGGATCTCCTCCCCCCGCCTC
>JALUUA010000014.1 GCA_027021605.1 Candidatus Bipolaricaulota bacterium
AGCTCCACCCCAACGGGCGCTGGCTCGTCTACGGGGCGAACTACGACTTCTCCCAACAACGAGAGATCGAGCCGACGTGGATCTACCGTCACGACCTTGAGACGGGCGAACGCCTTCCCCTGGCGAGGCCCGAGAAAGGAGCCTTCGTCTGGCCCGAGCTGAACCTGCAGGGGACTCATGTGTTGTATACGCGCAAGGACCGCCACCCGGCGGGCCAGCAGGCGTGGCTCGTGGACATCGAGGGCCGCGAGGACCGCGAGATCCTCAACTTCGGGGACCGCGCCAAGGTCGATCCCACCTGGCTCCCCGACGGAAAGCGCGTGCTCTTCGTGGTGGAGACCGAGACCAAGGAGCGCAAGCTGGGGCTGTGGGACCTCAACACCGGGGAGATCCGCTGGCTCATCGAGGACCCCGGGAAGGCCCAGTACATCGAGGGGGCGTTCGTCCCCTTCGGCAGCGACTACGCCGTGATCGTCTCCGTGCGGGAGGCGCGCCTGCGGCCCTATCTGCTTCACGTGGAGACGGGCGAGGAGATCGCGCTCCCCGAGGTCCCCGGGAACCTCCTGCCCCTGGCGCCCTGTCCCGACTCGGACTCGGACTCCGAAGGGGAAGACGTGTGGGTGGGCGTCTACTCCAGCTCCCGGCAGCCGCACGACATCGTGCGTTTTTCGCTCCGGGACGTGCGCCCGGAGGCGTTTCGGAGCCTCTCGCGGGTGTGGGACCGCACCCCCCTGCGCCCTGAGGACCTCACCCCCGCGGAGGACTTTCGGTGGCAGTCAACGGATGGGCTCGAGATCCAGGGCTGGCTCTACCGCACCCGCACCGCTCAGGGCGAAAAACCGAAGGGCACGATCGTCTACATCCACGGGGGCCCGACGGCCCACAGCACCGACAGCCTCAACCCGCAGATCCAGTTCTTCAGCCGCTGTGGCTTCAACGTGTTAGACCCCAACTACCGCGGGAGCACGGGCTTCGGGGTCGAATTTCAAGAGAAGATCAAGGAAGACGGCTGGGGCGGGCGCGAGCAGGAGGACATCAAAGCGGGGATCGAGGCGCTCATCGAGCGGGGAATCGCGGAGCCCTACAAGGTGGGCGTCACGGGGACGTCGTACGGGGGGTACTCCTCGTGGTGCCTGATCACGCGCTATCCGCCCGAGATCGTGGCCGCGGCCGCGCCCATCTGCGGGATGACGGACCTCGTGGTGGACTACGAGACGACCCGCCCCGACCTGCGCCCGTACAGCGAGGAGATGCTGGGGGGCTCCCCCCGGGAGATCCCGGAGAAGTACCGCGAGCGCTCGCCCATAAACTTCGTGCAAAACATTCGGGGGAAGCTGCTCATCGTCCAGGGGCTCCAAGACCCGAACGTGACGCCGGAGAACGTGAACGCCGTGCGCAAAAAGCTCGACGAGGCCGGGATCCCCTACGAAGTGCTCGCCTTCGAGGACGAGGGGCACGGGATCTATCGCCCCAAGAACCTGCGGACGCTGTACCTTAAGCTGGCAGAGTTCTTCGAGCGGGCGTTTCAGGAACCCCGAGAGGAGGGGGATTGAGGTGGCCGCGTCGCGCGTGAAGCCCAAGGACGAAATCCCGGAGCAAGACAAGTCCGAAGCGCTGGTCGAGGTCTTCTGGCGGGCGTTTCAGGGTCTGACCCGCGAGCAGCGGGCGCTGTTCTTGGAGAAGTGGCTGTCGGCGGACCCTCAACTGGCGGAGGATCTGGGGGACATTTGGGTTGCGTACAGCCGCCGATCGGAGCCGACGCGCCCCCTGGAGGAGGTCCTTAAGGATCTGAGGAGGATTCAATGGCCCAATCGAACCTCGATCGGGAGGCAATTAAAGCGTACGTCCACCGGATGATCGAGGAGGACGTGGCCCGGCTGGGAGAGGGAGGGCTTGCCCGGCTCTCCGACCGAGGGCTCGCTCTATCTGAGAAGTTCAAGCTGGCGGAAACCCTAAGGGAGGGCGGAGCGGTGCTCTTCCCGCACGCGGGGCTGCCCGACTGCGGTCACCAGATCGCCGCGGCGGTGCACGCCTGTTTGGATTCGGGCGCGGAGCGCGTCCTGGCCATCGGGGTGCTCCACGCCCTCACGGACGAGCTGGAGGCCGCCCGCGTCCGCGTCGCCCGGGGCGGCGATCCCGCCGACGAGGAGTTCTGGGGCATCCAGGGGCCGGGCCTCCCGGGACATTCCCATTGGCGCGACGAGTTCTCCCTGCGCCCGTTTCGGGTGTTGTGGGAGTTCGAGCTGCGCCGCCGGGGGCTTTCGGCTTCGGATTCCGCCCCCGAGCTCATCGAGCGCTACCCCTACCTGGCGGGCGGCCAACCCGAGCGCCTCCCGGGCATCGAAGAGCTTCAAGCGATCGTTGAGCAGCCGGGCACCGTGGTGGTAACCACGGCCGACCCGTTCCACCACGGGATCGGCTACGGCGACCCGCCCGACCGAGCGCTCTTCCCCGAGCAGGGTGGGCTCGATCTCGCGAAGCGCACGATCGAGGAGGGCCTCGCCCTCCTGGAGCGGGGGGAGTACCGGGCCTTCAACCAACACTGCGTCGAGGCCAAGAGCGACGGGCGGGACGCGGGCCAGGTCGTGCGCTACCTGCTCGGCCCCCTCCGCGGGCGGGTGCTCGACCTCGCGTACACGGACACCACGGAGATGTACGACGCCCCCGCCCCCACGTGGGTCGCGGCGGCCCTCATTGAGCTAAAACCCGTACCATGACCCCCTTGCGCGTCGGCGTCGACACCGGCGGGACCTTCACCGACCTGGTGGCCCTCGATGTGGAGACGGGGCGGATCGAGACTCTGAAGGTTTCCTCGACGCCCGAGAACCCCGCCGAGGCCGTGATCGAGGGCCTCCGGCGGCTCTTAAGGCAGCTGGGCCGCTCCCCCCAAGACGTCGAGGGGCTCGTCCACGGGACGACCGTGGCCACGAACGCCATCTTGGAGAAGACGTGGGCCAAGACGGCCCTTATCACCACCGAGGGCTTCCGCGACGCCCTCGAGATCGGTCGCCAGGACCGCCCCGATCTGTACGACTTCTTCGTCGAGAAGCCCGAGCCCGTCGTCCCCCGATACCTGCGCTTCGAGGTCCCCGAGCGCCTGGACTACCGGGGCCGGGTGCTCAAGCCCCTGGACGAGCGGGCGGTTGAGGCGATCGCCAAGCAGCTCCAAGACGAGAGCGTCGCCGTCGTGTTCTTGTTCTCGTACCTCAACCCGGCGCACGAGCGGCGGGCCCGCGAGATCCTGCAGAAAAGCTTTCGGGACCCCATCGTGCTCTCGTCGGAGACGCTCCCCGAGTTCCGCGAGTACGAGCGCACCTCCACGACGGTGCTCAACGCGGCGCTCGTCCCCGTCGTCTCGCGCTATTTGGAGGCGCTCGAGGAGGAGCTGCAAGCGCTCGGGATCCGGCGCGGGGTGCGGGTGATGCAGTCGAACGGCGGGGTCGCGGGCGTCGCCCAAGCCCGACGGCTGCCCGCCGCTCTGGTGCTGTCGGGCCCGGCGGGCGGGGTGGCCGGGGCCCAATTCCTCGGGGATCTCACCGGGCACAAGGATCTCATCACGCTGGACATGGGGGGGACGAGCTGCGACGTCTCGCTCATCCGGGGCGGGCAGCCCCGCTTGAACAGCGAGGGCGCGATCGCGGGGCGTCCCCTGCGGCTCCCCATGCTCGACATTCAGACGATCGGGGCGGGCGGGGGCTCGATCGCCTGGGTGGACGCGGGCGGGGCTTTGAAGGTGGGCCCCCAGAGCGCCGGGGCCGAGCCCGGACCCGCTTGCTACGGCCGCGGCGGGGCGGAGCCCACGGTCACGGACGCCCAGCTCGTGCTCGGGCGCCTCGACCCCGAGCGCCCCCTGGGCGATATCTCAAGACTGGACATCGAGGCGGCCCGGCGGGCGATCGCCCGCCTCGCGGAGCGCCTGGGGCTGAGCCTTGAGGAGACAGCTTCGGGAATCATAAGGGTAGCGAACGCGAACATGGAGCGGGCGATGCGGGCCCTCACGGTGGAGCGGGGCTACGATCCCCGGGACTTCGCGCTCTTAGCGTTCGGGGGCGCGGGTCCGCTCCACGCCGCCGACCTGGCGAAGGCGCTGAGCGTCCCCCGGGTGATCCTGCCCCCGGCGGCGGGGGTCCTCTCGGCGCTGGGGCTCCTTACCGCAGACGCGGTGCTGGCGTTCGGGCAAACGGTCCTGCAGCCGCTGGAGCGGGCCGACTGGCGCCTTCTGCACAAAATATTTGAGGAATTTCGCGAGGAGGGGCGGAAGCGCTTCCGCGAGGACGGGCTCCCCGAGGAGCGCGTGGCGTTCCTGCCCTCGCTCGATTTGCGCTACCGGGGTCAGGCGTTCGAGCTGAACGTGCCCTTGACGCCGGAGGAGCTGGCAGACCTTCCGAAAGCCCAAGATGCGATTAAGGAGCGGTTCCACGCGGCGCACGAGCGGGCCTACGGCTTCGCGGCCCCGGAGGAGCCCGTCGAGATCGTCCACGCGCGCCTATGGGCCGTCGGGCACGAGACAAAGCCCCGCCTTCCCGAGAGACGGCTTACGAAGGCAGAACCGCACGCGCGGCGGCCCGTCTACTTCGAGGGCGCGGGCTGGGTGGAGTGCCGCGTCTACGAGCGCGAGGCTTTGTATGAGCCCTTTGAGATTGTAGGCCCCGCCGTCCTCGAGGGGCGGGACGCGACGGCTTTGGTGCCGCCGGGGGTGCGGGCACACGCCGACGCCTACGGTACGGTGTTGCTCCGCCTGCTGGGGTAGGGCCTTCAACCCGAGGGCTGCAGGAGGGCTTGG
>JALUUA010000015.1 GCA_027021605.1 Candidatus Bipolaricaulota bacterium
GACGGGCCGGGGCAGGGCCGCCGGGCCGGGGTTGAAGTTCCCGATCGTCGCGGTCATCGGGGTTTGTGCCTCCTCCTCTGCCTTTGTCTTTGACTTTCGTCTTTGTCTTTGTCTTTGTCTTCGTCTTCGTCTCGCCTTCGCCTTCGTCGCCTCCGTCGCCTCCGGCGCGTCCTCGCCGTGCTATGATACAATCTGGACCCCAAGGACACGAGGGAGGTCCCGGAACCCGATGGCCCAAGGTCGAAAGAATCTCGTGTTGGCCAACATCCGCAACGGCTTGGCGTACCCGCACGACGACGTCTGCTACTTTCAGAGCCAGTTCGCCCACCACAAGAAGCTGGGGTACTTCCGCATCGACGCCATGCCCTATCGGGCGGTGATTCATTTGCTGTGTGGGGGCGAGGTCACCATCGTGGACGCCACGGCCAAGTCGAAGCCCCTCACCGACGCGCAGCGCAAGGGGGTCCCCACCTGGTGCCTCGTGTTCAACCGGGCCCTGCGGATCTACGACGTCAAGGTCTGCGACTGGCAGACGAAGGACATGGTGGAGGTGGCCCGCTCCCGGGTCCACAAGCCCCTGGTGCAGACGATCCGCAAGCTGGTCGAGATCTACGGTCACTCCGGCCCGGCGGTCATCGGGGAGAACGTCCACCTGGTGTGCCACCGCAACGTGGAGTTCGACGACAAGCCCGAGCTGCTGGCGGAGCGGGCGCGCTCCCAGCTCCTCCGGGGCAGCCCGCAGGGGCTTTCGCGGTCCGGCTGAGCCCTACCGCTCCGTCGTCCTCCGTCGTCGCACCGTCCCCCGTTCGGGGATCAGCGGAGGAGGAGCACCTCGATGAGCCCCTCGCCCCCGGGGAGGGGCTCGAGCGCCTTCCCCACGAGGGCCCCCTCGCACGCGGAGGGGTCGGGGCAGCGCATCGCGTACCCCGGCCGCGAGGCGGTGGTGAGGAGATCTCCCACCCGGATGGGCCCGTTCTCGGCGGTCGCCTTCACCCAAACCCGCCCCATCAGCGCCAGAAGGGGCCGTCCGGGGAGCTTCAGCCCCACCCGCTGCAGGACGCGCTGGGCTCGCTCGTAGCCCGTCAGCTGCGCCAGGAGGCCCCGCGATGTCGGGGCCGCGTGGGGGGCGAGGAGGGCGGCCACGCTCACCCGCGGCCCGTCCCGAAGGGCGGGGGCGGGATCGGGGGCGAGGAGCGGGCGCAACCCGAGCCTTTGCAGCGCGGCGAGCGCCGAGAGGTACTCCGGCAGGCGGGCCAGCTCCTCGGGGCGGTTGGCCAGGGTGATCGCGGGTTGGGTGGCGATGACGCCCGCCACCCGGGGGCTGTAGGGCCCGCGGGCTTTGCGGTAGCGCCCGGGGTTTTGGGGATCGATCTCCACCACGTCGCCGGGCTCGACGGGTTCCGTCACCCAAACGCGCTCCGCCAGGTCCGCCCCCGTCCCGGTGTTGAAGCATCCCGACGGGAGCCCGCAGAAGTACGCGCGATCCGCGGCGACGGTCCCGTCGTTCCCCACGGTGAAGACGGCGGCGGTGGGATCGGGGTCCGCGAAGGGGCAGTTCAGCCGCCCCCAGCCGTAGATGTTGTCCTTGCCCGAGGCGCCCATGTCGATGGCGTCGCCCTCCAGCTTGGCGCGCACCTGGGCGGGCGTGAAGGTGGGGTTGGCCTCCCAGATGAGCGCGGCGCAACCGGCCACGTGGGGGGCCGCAAACGACGTTCCAAACGCGCTTCCGCCGTCGTAGTCCGTGGTGCCGTCCGGGCCCGCGATCGAGGGCTCGACGCGGGAGCTGGCCGCCTTGCTGTCGTTGGTGGGCCCTTGGGAGCTGAACGGCTCCTGGGGGCCCGTCTCGTAGTTCGGGTGCCAGATGGCGGCCACGGCCAGCACGTTCGGCCCGTTGGCCGGGTCGGGCAGGCTGCTCGTCTTTACCTCGTGCTCGAACGCAAGGGTCGTGAACGTAAAGACCTCGATCTCGTCCGTGGCCGGTCCGCTGTAGTTGCGGATCCCCCAGCAGTAGGTGTCGGTGGCGGGGACGCTGAAGGCGAGCCCCTCCTCCGGGGGCTGGCTCCCGTCCTGGGGGTTCTCCGAGCTTGCCACGACGTTCAGGTTGCTGTCGAAGACGTAGAGGTCGTAGTCCTGGTCGGAGGCCGGGTAGTCGTCCCAGTTCATGAAGAGCTGCAGGAACGTCCCGGCGTCGAGGGAGAACTCGTTGCACTCGTCGCCGGGGGCGAACTCGTGCCAGCCGTCGTTGTCCGTGTCCACGAAGTTCCCCTGCCAGTGGACCCCGTCGGCGAAGTTGCCCGCGGCGTTCACCCAGAGGATCCCGTTGTTGAACGCGGTCGTCGCCAGGTCGTCGATGAACCCCGTCCCGTCGTAGTAGCTGTTGACGTTGACCCAGGCGACGGAGTGGTTGATCACGCGGACTCCCTCGGCGATCGCGTCGTTTACGGCGTTCTCGAGGTCGACGAGGTCGCCGATGAGCTTGAGACAGAGGATCGCGCCGGGGGCCATGTTGTAGACCGCGTGGGCGACGCTCACCCCGTGGTCCCCGTCGGTGTCCACGGCGGCGATCCCCGTCTGGTTCGTGATGTAGTTCTTCGTGCAGTTGGGGTCGATGCGGTGCGGGCTGCCGAACTCCCCGCTGTCGATGGCGTTCTGGATGCCCTCAAATCCCAGGTCGATGACGGCGACCTTGACCCCGTTGCCGGTGATCCCGTTGTCGTGGTAGGTGTCGGCACCCGTAAGCGCGACCCCCTCGCTCACGGTCTGGGCGAGGACGGGCGGGTCGATGGGCCGGGTGTAGAGGGGCAGCTCGAGGGCCCGGATGCCGGGGACGCCCCCGGCCAGGGCCACGAGCCGCGGGATGGGGACGAGGACCCGCAGGAGCCGCTGCGATTGAGCCTCCACGGTCACCCCCAGGGCCTGCAGCGCGCTCCGGGGGATGGCGGAGGCGCGATACCCCTCCGGCCAGAGGAGGAGCCGCACGGCGTCCCCCACCCGGTGCCGGGGGAGGAGGTTCCGTTGGGCGAAGGCCCGCCCCTGCTCGGGGTCGGCGGTGAACCGCTCGTAGAGCTCCTGAAGAACGCTGGGCAGTTTGGGGTGACCGACCTTGGCCGCGGGCGGGGACGCGGGCGGCGGAAGTTCCTGCGCCCACCCCGTACCGCTCCCCGGCGAAATCAACAGCCCGAGGCAGAGGAACACGACACCGTAACGCGCCTTGGCCATCGTGGGGTGCTACCCTCTTCCCCCTTTCTCTCGTTCGTTCTGGCTGTTTCTGGCTGGGTTCCGATTCCGCCCCCTTGCCCTCCGGCTTGGGGGCGGGCGATCCCGGCCCGATCCCAGCCCGCTCCCAGAAGATAGTTCAAGCTCTGGCCATCCGTCAAGCGGTGGGACCTCCGTTTGTGAAGCAGGTGATCTCGTGGAGGAAGGCGAGCTTTGTGTTTTTGGCGCTGGAGTACGTGAGGAGCCACGATCCTCTCCCGAGGACTCTCGTTCGGAAGGGGGCGAGCTAAAACTGGGTACGTCTCAGTCCCCCCGCGGCGTTGACATACCCCCGGGGGTATGTTACACTGAGGGCGTGGAGCCCCGTGGAGGGGCTGCCCCCAAGGAGGAGGAGAGATGCGAGGAAAGATGAACGGAAACACGCATGCGCGCACGGATGGGGAGAAACCCGCGATTCGCGTCTCCGAGCTGAAGGCTCGGCTGGATCGGGGCGAGGAGCTTATGCTCCTGGACGTCCGCCGTCCCGAGGACGTGCGGCGCTGGCGGATCGAGTCGAAGCACCCCGTGGAGTTCCTCAACGTCTCGTATGCGGAGATGGCCCCCGAGGGCGACCCCACGGACCCCGCCCAAGCCCCCCACGAGGTCGAGCAGGTCAAGCGCTACGTGGAAGCCCACCTCATGGGGAAGCTCCCCAAGGACAAGCCGATCGTCGTGGTGTGCGCCCGGGGGGTCACCTCGGCGCACGCAGCTCAGGCGCTGCGGGAGCTGGGCTTCCCCGCCACGCACCTCGAGGGCGGCATGGAGGCCTGGGGGCGCTTTTACGAAATCCGGCCGGTCGTCGAGGCACCCGATCTGGCGATCTACCAGATCGTGCGCCCGGCACGGGGGTGCCTGAGCTACGCGGTCGCGTCCCAGGGGCGGGCCGTGGTGATCGACCCGCTCCGGCACGTCGACGAGTACACCCGGCTGGCGGAGCAGAAGGGGCTGCGCATCGAGCAGGTGCTCGACACCCACGCCCACGCGGACCACATCAGCGGCGGCGTGGAGCTGGCCCGGCGCCTGGGGGTGCGCTATTTCCTCCACCCCTATGACGGCATCCACCCGATCGACATGGTCCCGGCGACGATCGACTTCGCGTACATCCGGGACGGCCAGGTCTTCGCCGTGGGGGACGTCCAGATCCGGGCGATCCACATCCCGGGCCACACGCTGGGGAACCTCGCCTATCTCGTCGCCGAGAAGTACCTCCTTACGGGCGACAGCATCTTCCTCGAGTCGATCGCGCGGCCCGACTTGGGGGGCCGGGGCGAGGCGTGGGCGCCCCTGCACTACCGCTCGCTGAAGAGGCTCCTGGAGCTGCCCGAGGAGACGATCGTGCTGCCCGGCCACTACAGCCACCCCCGGGAGTCGGACGAGCGGGGGCTCTTCGCCGCGCCCCTGGGGACGCTCACGC
>JALUUA010000016.1 GCA_027021605.1 Candidatus Bipolaricaulota bacterium
GGTCCGGGGCCCCCTGGGGATCGTGTGGGCCGTGGCAGTCGAAGCAGCCCAGATCCAGGAGCCCGGCGTGCTCCCCTCCGGCCTCGTGGCAGTTGAAACACTCTTGGGGATCGTACTCGTACACGGGATTGCGGGCGAAGTGGCACTGGATGCACGTCAACGGGTGCTCTTTGGGGTACGGGTGGGGCTTGAGGAGGTTGCCCCCGCCGTGCACGTCGTGGCACAGGGAGCAATCGCCCCCCTCCGCTGCCCAAGCGAGCGGGCCTCCGAAAGGCGGGAGGGAAGGGCGGGAGGAGTCGTAGCGGGAGTCCTCGACGAGGAGGGCTCCCACTACCAACCCGGTGACGAGCATCGCCCCCAGCAATGCCTTCCATCTCATGAAGCTAGCTCAGCTCCTCCCTCCTCCCGCCTCCCCTGTTCCACGACGTTGCCTGGCGGTTGCGACGGCTACGGCAGCGTAACGGTGTGGCAGTCGAAGCAGGGGATGCCGGCTGCCGGGGGTACTCCGCTGGTGTCGGGGTGACTGCCGTGGCACTGGAAACAGTTGAGGGTCGGGGCCTGCCCGATGCCGTGCCCGCCTTGAGCCGCCGCCAATGCCTCCACGTCAAGCGGGGCCGGCGTCAGCGTAAGGGCCAGGACGATCGCGATGAGGGAGCCCGCGACCCCCGTCCCGAGAAGCAGCATTTTGTTCCGCATGAAAATCTCCCCCTTTCGCAGTGTAGAGGCCGTCGGCAGCCCAGCCGTCCCGGTGGGACCTGCGGCTTTGCGCCCCCGGATTGCTCCGGGTTTGCCTTTTCGGGCCCGATTTTCTCTTTATCTTGACCAAAGTCTCGTTGCGCACCAATGACGGGGAAGCAGCGTGGCGCTTGGTGTTCATCAATAAAGGGGATGACTTCGGTCAGTGGAGGCTCAGAACCCCGAGTGGCACCGGTAGCACCTCTCGATCTCTTGGGCCCCCTTGGGGGGGACGTCCTCGCCGTGGCAGCGGCCGCACAGCTCGTGGTCCGCCCGCGTCCCGACCGCTTGGAGGAACGCGAGGTGATCGAGCCGGGTGACGCCCTCGTGGCAGAGGGAGCAGGAGAGCCCCATCGCGAGGTGGCCCGCGTGGGAGAAGCGCACCTTCTCGCTCCCCCAGGGGATCTCCTCCGAGTGGCACGTAAGGCACCCCTCCGGCTCCGCTTGGGCCAGCTGTTGTTGGGTAGGGTGACAGTCCTGGCAGTCCCTTTTCAGCCGCCCGTGCTCGGGGTCGCGGTAGCTCGTGTCCCGGTGGCAGGCCGAGCAGCGCATCTCCCCCTCGATCGCGTGCTTCGTGTGGGTGAACGCAAAGCCCCGCCATTGAGCCGTGTAGCGCTCAAAGTCCAGGTGGCACGAGTAGCAGCGGGTCTCGTAGGGAAGGGGCTGCCAGGGGCTCTCCAGCCGCCGGGGGAGCCCCGCCGCTTGGAGGGCCCCCTGAAGATCTTGATGGGCCTGCCAGAGGATGTCGAAGGCGTAATGGAGGTTGTGAACCCCGCGGGCCTCCTCCACAAAGCGCACGTTCGCCTCCGCGCGGCGGACCCGCTCGAACGCCCCCTCGAGGGCCCGAAGCTGCTCCTCGACCGCCTCGGGCGCGAGCCCGCGCCCGGGCGTTTGGATCGGCGGTTGCGCCCGGAGGGCCTGGAGGCTCTCCCAACGGGCGCTCAGCGCCCTTCGGACGTCCGCAAGCTGGGACCGGACGCGCTCGAGGCGCTCCGTGAGGGTCCGCTGCCACAGCTCGTAGATGCGATAGAACTTGGCCCCGTGGCAGGCCATGCAGCTCACCGCGCTGGCCAGGCGCTTCCCCTCGGCCGTCACCCGGTGGCAGCTCTCGCAGCGGACCCCCGCCAAGTACATGGCGCTGGGGCGGGGGTCGACGCCCTGGGCCCCGAGGCCCACGTAGAGCTCCCGCTGGGGGGAGTGGCCCCCGCCCACGTGACACGTCTCGCAGGACGTCGCCGCCGCCTCCAGCCGCTCGGGCACCCGGTGCTGGATCTCGATGTGGCAGGAGAGGCACTCCACCTTGTGGTCCGTGACGTGCGTCTTGTGGAGGAACTCCGTCTCGCCGTAGCGGGCCAGCCGCTCCGGCTCGCCGTGACAGGTCAAGCAGCGATCCCGGGGGACCTCGCCCTCGCCCTTGACCACGTCGGCGTGGCAGAGGGTGCACTCCATGTCGAAGCGCTTTACGTCGGCGTGGTCGAAGCGCAGCCCCGCGGCGGTGACGACGTTTTCGGGGACGGGGTGGCAGAGGGTACACCGGGCCGTGCCCTCGTTGAGCTCGGCCCCCTTGAAGTGGCACAGGAAGCAGGTGCCCTCGGTGACGGCGATGTGCTGCCCCTGGACGATCTGGCTGTGGCAGGAGGTGCAGCGCAGCCTCTTCTCCCGGCGCAGCTCCGTAAGGTGCGGCCGGTGGTCGAAGAGCACGTTCTTAAAGAGCTCCCGCCCGATGAGCAGCCGCTGCTCGTGGCAGCCGGGGCGCAGGCAGCTCTCGTCGGGGACCTCGGCCCAGGGGTTCGTCCCGTAGGTGCCCGTAAAGTAGCTGGCGACCATGGCGAGGGCCTCGTACTTCTTGCGGATCTCCGAGCCGATCCCCGGCGGGATGTGGCACTCCACGCAGGCCACGTCGTTGTGCGTCGAGGTCCTCCAGGAGTCGTAGAAGGGCTTCATGACGTGGCAGCTGCCGCAGAAGGCGGGCTGGGAGCTGAGCTCCACCCCCACCACCAGGGCGGCGATCCCCAAGGGGAGGGCGATCAGCCCCAGCCACAAAAGCCTTAAAAGCCAAGGGAAGCCGCGCAGCCTCCGCCAGAAGAACATGGGCGATCACCCTCCCCTCCCCCTCGGTGTCGGCTCCGGCCCGCGCCCCGGCTCCCCCCTCCGGCGGCGATGGCGCTCGCGGCGATACAGCAGGGCCACCACGAGCATCAGGGCCAGATACGCCCACACGAGCGCCAGGCCCAGATAGCGGACCCGACGGCCGGAGAGGAGCCGATGGGCTCCGGCACGCACGTCCTCCGCGATGGAGCGCGCCCGGCGGGTCCGCTCCTCGACCCGCGAGAGGTCGAGGGTGTGCTGGACGGGGAGGGATTCGATCCAGTAGGAGCGCGCCTCCACCAGGCGCGAGCGGTAGGGGGAGACGTCGTAGCCGAGGCGCTCGGCCTCCTGAAGGGCGGCTTCGGCTTCGCGGAGGGCCTGGCGGGCCCCGACGATGAGGGCCTGGATCTTGCGGCCCCGGTCGGCCGGGGGGGAGTCGGGCGCGTGACAGCGGGTGCACAGCCCCTCGAAGAACTGCCCCGTGCTCGCGGGCCGGACGTCGTGGTTTTCGTGGCACCCGGCGCACTCCGCGATTCCCCGCTCGTCCATCGCCCGCTTGTGGGGGCTCTCCAAAAAGTAGAGCCGCTCGTTGCGGTGGCAGGTCCCGCAGACCTGGGTGACGTCCTCGACGCCGGGGGGCGCGGCCCCGTGGCTGCCGTGACACGTCGCGCACCCGGGCGCGCGGGGGTTCCCCTCGCGCAGCGCCACCCCGTGCACGCCGCGCCGGAAGGCTTCGACTTGGCCCGTGGGAACCCCAAACGGACCCATGAGTTCGGGGTCGTCGTGGCAGCGGGCGCAGGTTTCCGGGACGTTGAGCGGGTGGGCGGTGCTGCGCGGGTCGTAGGCGGGCAGCACGAGGTGGGCCGTGTGGCAATCCGTGCAGACGGCCGCCCGGGGGTTCCCCTGGGCCCAGAGCTGCCCGTGCCGCGAGGTGAGGTACTGCAGATATTGATCCGTGGGCAGGCCGTAGGGCTTCATCGCCTTGGGGCTGGCGTGGCAGTTCGCGCACAGCAGCGGGATCTCCGCGCGCGACGGGGTGCCCCGGAACCCCCGCCCGGGGTCGTGGGCCCGCTCGATCTCCAGGGTGCCGGGGTCGCCGCCGTGGCAGGCGACGCAGTCCACGCCCGCCCGCGCGTGGGCGCTCTCGAGAAAGTCGACCTTGACCTCGCTGTGGCACACCCAGCAGTTGCTCCCCTCGGCCCCCGCGGCCGGGAGCCCTCCGCCCCCGACCCCCCCGACCCCCGCGACCCAAAGCCCAAGGCCCAGCAGAAGCCCCAGGGTCTTGGCGAAACGAGAGGAGACGCGCAGCCAGGGCACCGCCAGGAGGAGCCCGATCCCCCCGAGGAGCGCCAACAGCCCCCAGCCCGCGGGCAGGACGCGGAAGAGCCCGTAGAGGGGGTACAAGTACCAGGGGGGCCGCGGGGGTACGGGGGAGAGCGGGTCCGGCGGCGGACCCAGGCCCGGCGCGGCCAGGGTCGCCAGGGTGAGCCAGACCCCGAAGGCGAGCAACAACACGATGAGGACGTCCAGGGCCAGCTCGCCGTACGTCTCGCCTTGGGGCCACCTCTTGGGCCTGGGCCGGAGCCCCGAGCGCGCGGGCGCAAAGAGCCCCTGTCGGGCGACCAGGTAGACGTGGAGACCCAAGAGCGAGACGGCCAGCCAGGGGAAGAGCCCCACGTGGAAGACGTAGAAGCGAAGCAGCGCCCCCCCGCCCAGCTCGCGGCCTCCCCAGAGGAAGCTCAGCACCCATGACCCCAGGACGGGGAGGCGCGCGATCGCGCGGCGCGCGGCGTCCGTGGTCCAGAACGCCTCTTGGTCCCAGGGGAGGAGCATCCCCGTA